>NZ_JFGV01000073.1:0-25679 GCF_000612035.1 Photorhabdus aegyptia
TACGCGCTGGTTTATGGCGGTCAGATACTGATTGCGGGTTCGGCTGAAATAGCAACGGCAGGGCGTGTTGCGCTTGAAGGTTGTAAAACCAATCCAGAGTACCTGCTAAAGATGCTTCTGGGAATTTTACAGGAACTTACAAAGGTAATGGTTCAAAACCATTTGAAAAGACTATCTATGATCCCAAAATTTTTACTGATCAGAAAATGTTGGAGTTAGGTCAACAAGCTGCTGTAAGCGGTTATAAACAAGCTATAGCTAGAGGTCAACAAGCATATGATGCTACAGCAGATGGTGTTACATTCAGGGTATATATTGATAAGAAGACAGGTGGGATAAGTAATTTCCATCCAAAATAGGACATAATAAATGAAATTTTTATTTGAGCTACCTTATGATCATTCTAATTTCGACTGGATCATAAAAAGCTATTTTGACCTTATGTATAATGACGAGCATTTTTTAGATGCCGTAGAAAATATTGTTCAAAAAGAATCTTTTATGTTAGATGGTGTATATTGCTTTTTCCCTGACGTGAATAGTGAAGATGAATATTTTGAAGGCGTTCAGTTTGCTGTTGGTTATCCGCCAACTGATGAAGATACAATAACAGTCAGTGAAGAAACCTGTTATCACTATGTCAGATTAGCTTGTGAAAAGTATCTAAAACCTCATCCAGAAGATACAGCTAAAGTTAATGAGCTACTGGCAAAGATACCAATATAAAATCAATATTCCCCGGTCATGTGAATTGCACCCCAAAAATTAGATGCTAATTGATTAAGGTGTAGTTCATCCAATTAAAGAGGGTAAGGAAGTCCCCTATGGAACTAAAGGCAGTGTTCGTCCAGACTGGTGTCAGGGCAATATTTGTAGTGTTGCAGTGAAAAACTATAATATTGCAACGAACAAAATGGCTTGATTAATAATGTTGCCAGACAGGCGATTGAACGGCAGAAGAATCTACCTGCGGGGATGGAACAACGGATAGTTATTGATGTTCGAGGGCAAACCGTGTCACTAGAACAGGAGAGGGAAATTATTAAAGGCATTGTTCAAAAATCAAATGGAATTATAGACCCAGCAGTGATCGAATTTAAAGGGTAACTAACATGAAACATATCGGTTTTTATGGTGGTAGTTCTATTGTGGAACTTGGTTCTGTTTCAGAAATGACCCAATTTTTTTCTATTTTAAATGAACAGATACACGATATTAACGATCGAAAAATCTTGTTTCAGTTTTACCAGAAGTATCTTCATCTTTATGAATTAGAAACAGCATCTTCGTTAGTAACACAACTCCAGCAGAAATTATCAAAGGAGCAGAAATGCAGATTTTTTAAATATTTTGAAGGAATAGAGCGTTGTATAAAATCCGCTCAAGTATTTCATGAAGACTGGGGTATTTATAAGCCAGTCAGAATAGTGATAACAGACATGCCTGATTTTATGACAGATAGAGATCGCCCTCTTGAGCAATACGATGCTTTAGGTCCAGATGACCCGCCATTCTGGTTACGTTAAAGAAGTTCTCGATATGCTGAACTGACCAAAAAATTGGACAGGTTACACTAAACAGCTAATGATATCTGAGTCTTGGAATTCTACCGGACTCAGGCCATTCAATTTTAAAGGTTTTGTAGAGGCTAAGAGTGCATTAGATTATCTGGCCGCCGCAGTAGCGATTATTCCGGGTGCGGGAGATGCCGCCGGGAAAACTATCAAGGCGGTAGAGAAAGCCTTACAGAAAGGTGATATTGGGGAAGCTTCCAAACTACTCAATAAGGCCAGTGATGAAATAAAAGTTAAGTGGGTTGATGAAAATGCAAGCATGAGTCAACGGGCAAAAGGCTATAATGATTCTGCATCAGGTGCTCGTTCAAATATTGAAACTAAAAAGGGACAGGCTCCCAGTATTGATAGAATAGACACTGATGGAAAAAACAAGCCTGTTAGGTTTGATGGTGTAGATGATAATGTCATGATAGACAGAAAAATATCTGTTGTGACAACCCGAAAAGCGAAAGATCAGGCATTACGACAATCAGATGCGTTAAAGCGCAATGGTATGACAGGACGTTGGGAAGTACCTGATCAAACTCAGGCGAATAGAGCACAAAAAATGTTTGATGAATTTGGAATCAAAAACATAGAGGTGAAAGTTGTTAAAGAATAGCAATATTAGGCTTGTAAAGGTCATTATTGATCTTGCCATATTTTTGGAGTTTACAAGTGAAGAACTGCTTAATCCGGATTCAGCAATAGAAATAATGGAACAAATGGCAGCGGAACTTCAGTTACTTAATGATGATGAGAAACAAGAGGTAATTAGACTTTTCCAAGATTTATCAGATAATTATACTGGTGAAGTATATGATTATGTAAAAGGATTACCAGAATTTCTTGGCTTAATTTAATAGAAAGAACCCTGACATGTTGAATTGCACCCCAAAAGTTAGATACTAATTGATTAAGGTGTAGTTCATCCAATTAAAGAGGGCAAGGAAGTTCCCTATGGCACTAAAGGCAGTGTTCGTCCAGACTGGTGTCAGGGCAATGTTTGTAGTGTTGAAGTGAAAAACTATAATATTGCAACGAACAAAAATGGCTTGATTAATAATGTTGCCAAACAGGCGATTGAACGGCAGAAGAATCTTCCAGCAGGAATGGAACAACGGATAGTTATTGATGTTCGAGGGCAAGCAATGACATTTCAGCAAGAGGCTGCTATCAGAAAAGGTATTGTTGAAAAATCTAACGGCATGATTAGCGCCTCATCAATTAGGTTCAAGACATAATGAGAAATATAGGATTTAGCGGTGGAAGTTCTACAAAAGAGCTTGGAACAGTCAATGATGTTGTATTGTTTTTTGAATGTTTGAAACTCTTTGTTGAACAGAAGTATCCAGAACAAAACTGGCATCTTTTAACAGATAGACTTTATAAACGTTATTTACGTCAAGAAGAGATAGAGGATGCTAAGGCTCAGATGGAACAAGTACGTCAACTATTTATGAACTTGCCAAGTTCATCAGTTGAATGGGGCACGGTAAGCTTGGCTAATGTTGAAGAAAGCAGATTGGATCTTAGCTTTCCTATGTTATCAGACGTATTTTTTCGTTATTTTGACGCTTTTTCATATTGCATTGAATCTGCAAAGGTAAATTATGAGGAATTTAAGTCATATCCAGACTACAAGTACGAACCTGTAAAAATAGTAATTACTGATATGCCTTTGTATATGGAAGATCAATATCGTTCCTTAGAACAATACGATGCTTTAAGCCCAGATGATCCGCCATTCTGGTTACGTTAAAGAAGTTCTCGATATGCTGAATTGACCAAAAAATTGGAATAGCTCAGGTTACACTAAACAGCTAATGATATCTGAGTTCGGAATTCTACCGGACTCAGACCATTCAATTTTAAAGGTTTTGTAGAGGCTAAGAGCGCGTTAGATTATCTGGCCGCCGCAGTGGCGATTATTCCCGGCGCAGGTGATGCCGCTGGGAAGGCTATCAAGGCAGCAGAGAAAGCCTTACAAAAAGGTGACGTTGGCGAAGCTTCCAAACTGATTAATAAGGCCAGTGGTGAAATAAGACAGTTACCAAAACCAGGAACTACATCACTCCCCAGTAGTGGTGTTGGAGCGGGAAGTGTTTTCAAAGTTGATGATGCTCAGTTAGGGAAAAAACTTGGAAAGCATGTTGAAGATTTTGGCGGTAATGCATCAAATGCTACAGACAGAAAAATGCTGTTGGATAAAATAAATGATATAGGTAACAACGCAGATAAAACAATCCCAGGAGTTTTTGCTGGACAGGGCCCTAATGGAACAAGAGGTGATGTATTCTTCAAAATAAAGGGTAATGACGTTGTTGTTACTAAACCAGACGGAACTTTTGTTACCATCCTAAAAGATGGGGTTAATAATACTTCTGTCAAAAACGCCTTAAAAGGAGAACCTCGTTGAATATTATTTCTAAAGAAGCCCATGATTGGGGAATGGGCATTATTGGCAACCGTCTTAAATCTGTTCAGGGATTAGTCTATATACTCCATGTAGAGGATATAGAGCACCCTCAAGAATTACTTTTCGAATTTGAAGGGGCTGGTGTATCAAGGAAGATATCTTGCAGTCAAGACGGCTCATCACTAGTTGTATGCAATAAACCGATGTTCGAGAGTGACTTAGGTGAATACGGGAAACAAATAATTAAGGATATATCCCAACATCCAATATTCAATGAATTGATAGGCCGGAAGTTATCTCGTTTTAATGCTATTTACTCTGAAATTGAGCAATGCGTCATTGGTTTTAATTTTATTTTTTGTAGTTATGGTCAGATTAGCTTGCTTAATTTGGGAGATGAAATATATATATATAACGATATTCCAGAGTGTATTTTTCTTGAGGAGAAAATCACTTTAGTAAATATAGTAAATCTATAATTTTAACCCCACTATGAATATGAGCTGCCCCAAAGTTGGGCAGGTTACACTCGGCAGCTAATGATACCTGAGTCCGGAACTTCACCGGACTCAGGCTATTTCACTTTAAGCTGATTCTTTCGTGGTGTTCATAGTGGATAGACTCTTCTATCCACAATTTCGTCGTGAGTTCGACACTGGGCACGGCCATTAATGGCAGCAGTTTTACGGATAATCTGCAAACCGCGCTGTTGAGCAATATTGGTAATCAGATTAATGCGGAAGGAGCTAAGCTGATTGGTGATCAGGGGCAGATTCTGGATGTTCCGGGTAAAGCGATTAGCCATGCCGCAGTGTCTGCGCTGGCGGCGGAAATTAGCGGCGGGGATGCTAAAGGGGCGGCAGTGGGCGCATTAGCCGCAGAACTGGCCGCCATCACCTTGGATAAAACCTTTAGCGACCCGATGGCAATTCAGGTATTAAAGAAGGTGCCAAGAATCTGGCAGAAGGATTAAGTCATACCTCAAAACCGCTGTTAAGAAATGCTAAGCCTGATACTGATGCCGTAGCTAGCTTGATCGAAAATGAGAAGTTGTATGTTGGAAAGAGGGCGATTAACCAACAATACCTTACAGAAATGTCTAAGAATGGTGTCAAATTTTCACCTGAAAATGTCTTAATAGCCGAAAGGTTAGCTGATGGTAAAATAGTGTTTCTTGAGAAAGGTAATTCATTTGCGGGGTTTCAATATATTGTCGGTTAATTAGTTTTTCTTTAATGCTTAATAACGCTTCATTCTATCAACAAAGGTTAAAAGTTTTTAGGATTAAATAAGGTTTCATAATTGTGCTACACCCATTTTTTGTCTTCCTGGCTTTTGCTGTGATGAAAACGATTCCAAAAAGGCATCAACATAATTAAGCAGCTGCCACATAAATTGACAACAATGATTTCGCGTTATTGTCTCATGGAGCGACTGCCATAACCGTTCTATTTTATTTAGCCACGGTGAATAGACCGGTAAAAACAACAGGGTAAATTTGGGATGTCGTGCCAGCCAGTCCTTTACCTTCTGACTTTTATGAATACAGTAGTTATCTAAAATTAATGTGAGGGTTTCCGCATGGGGATATTGTTGCTCCAGTTCAGCTAACATTTTGATAAATAAATCAGAGTTCTTTTTTACTCCTTTAACATAGGTGACTTGCTCTGTTTGGGCATTGAGGCAGCCCGCAAGGTAATATTTTTCATTTTTTCCCGGGGTGATAACCCGTTTTTGCTGACCTTTGAAACACCAGTCCGCGCCGATTTTCGGGTTGAAATCAATATCCATCTCATCTTCATAGAAAACGGGATGTTTTTCTGAGATATTCGCTTTGGCTTGCGTGATCTTTGCCATTTTCTCATCGTATTCAGGATCAGGTTGTTTTACCGTGGGCGCCGCTCTGCGCCAGACAATCCCCGCCTGAGCAAAGTAACGATAGAGCACATTTTGTGTCAGAGAGAGGTTGAGTCATTCATTGAGGGTATGAGTCATGAGCTCAAGGCTCCAGCGAGAGCGAAGATAGCCTAACTTTTGGGGGGATTGCTGTAATAAGAAAAGCAATAAGTTATAGAGAGGGGTGAGATCCCAGACAGCAGGTCGGCCAGCCGGTAAACTTTTGAGCCCTTCGAGCCCATATAATGTAAACCACTCAACCCAACGATTGACGGAAGAGCGTGCGGCATGAAGGGTTTTGGCGACATAAGTCACCGTTAATCCCTCATTGAGCATCAATAACGCCGTCAATCGACGGGAATAGTTCTTATCGCGGGTTTTATGGATAAGTTTTCTCATTTTCTGGCATTCATCTTGAGGTATGGGTGCTATGATAGGCATCACTCAGTCCGTGTTGGGGTTTGGGATTTTTTGCAATTGATCAGATCGCAAAAATCGCTGAGTTCCCTCCAAGTGATCTATTATTTTGAAAAGTTATTTAGCTGAGTCAAACATAGCCGCTTATTGATAATTCTGGGTTTTCTATACTATATCATGGTCGTAGACGCAATATTAGAACGTTCACGACCATGTACTGGCAATTATAAAGCCACCATTTCAGTACAATTTTAAATCTAAATTATATGACATATAAACTCGTTATTCTTAGATTCAGCCAAATCTCACAACCTATCTATTTCCTCTCATTCCCTTAATCAAATGAAAATGTTTAATACCTAGAAGTATTTAGTCCCAAATCTTGATGATACAACACATCCACTTGCAATGAATCAAAAAAGAAAAGTGCCACAATATTATGAAAAACTACTCATTGAAAAATAACTTTCCGAATGATTTCTAATGATATGAAGAATTATTACGACCAAATTATCTTTGCCTTCCTGAGTATAAACAATAACTATACCCTATGGATTTCAAAATGCATCGCGACGACAAAGGAGTGAATCCCCGGGAGCATAGCAAACTATGTGACCGGAGTGAACGAATGCAGCCAACGAAGAAGCAACTTCATTTTCATTAGCTATCCTTCTCATAAGAAGAAGGCAATTTAACAAAGAAGGTGTAGATAAAATAACTCAACAAAAAAACAATAAGTCCTACGCAAAATGCCTTTATCACGCTATCCTCTTTAAAAAATAGGCTCCCTGCTATGGAAAATAATATAATGAAACCAGTAGTCATCGTTTCCACAAAGAGGAAGAAAACAACACTTTTCCTTTCATCAAACTCATAAAGGGCTGTATTGATCGCAATACGAGTCATAATAAGACCAACGGATACACCTATCAGACTAAAAAATGAAAGCGTAATAAACTGACTAGCCCCAAGTGGAGAAATTAACAATAAAGTGGATGCAAGCAATGAAACCAAGACCAGTGACTGTTTTAACTTAATACTCGTCTCGAACCGTTTAAGTCTGACCATAATTTGATTACCCATAACTGCGGAAAAAAGATAAATTACAAATGCAACAGATGAACTGCCAAGCCATGCAAGGTAATTGGGAAGATTAAGGTAAACTTGATATTTATATAATAATCCAATGGAATACATAAGTACTATAGATTCAAATATATTTCCTGTAATAAAAAGCAGGGAATTCGGAACGTTTAATTTTACTACCGATAGAAAGTCTTTTAATTTGTAAAATCCCAATACATTATTATTGTTTTTTTCTTTATGAATACAATCAAGATCCTTTTTAGATTGGAAAATCTGTATCAACCTTAATATCATGATCATAGAAAAAATTGCTATTGCAGCCACTTTCTCATTAAAAAAACCAATCAACACAATTGTTATGCCAAGAAGAATAAATGGCAATATCAATCTAATGTAAAGATAATATTTAAAAGAATTGACATAATCTGCTGGTTCTCCGATTTTAAAAATGCTCATCATATTGTATGAAGGTCTGAATGTCGTTTTTAAGCATCCTGTTCCAGCCGCATCACACACAAATGACATAATAATAATAAACCAAGCGAGATAAAAATAACCAATATAAGATAAAGCAAAACCCGCTAAAAGAAGAAATGCGGATAATAGTTTCAACCAAAATCCAATTACAGTTGTTCTCGCTAACCCAAAATTAAAACTCATCATACTACCAGAGGCAAATTCGATAATTAACGAAATAACCAATTGGGAAATAAGTGTAAATTCTAGTGAAAAATTACCTAAATGTTCATTGGTTGCAATAAGGGCCAGCTCAAGTATTGTTACACTCATAGCAACACTGCTATACATAGCATCCGCTCGCGCAATAGTGAGAAGAACCATCTTTACACACTCTCCTTGTAAATTACACCTGGCTCAGTCAGTATCGTTTTATATAAAAATGAAGGAGCAGAAGCACGAGCATAAAACATAATACTCAAATAAAGTGACTCTAGATCATAAGGTACCAAAATATTCTTTTTATCCTTATTATCTTTACTATAAATATAATGTCTCCCTGGATGTTGATTCACATAATCCTCGTAGTCCAGTAATTCTACAAAGAGTTCATTTCCTGAACTTTTTATCTTGTTATAGAAAATATTACATGATGCCGCTGAAATACTATGGCTTGTAGAAGCTTTTATATGAAACTCATCAAAAACATCAATCAAAACACATTCATCAGAAAGAGAAAGAATATATTTCGAAACATAAATCCACCGTTTATGAACCGCACGAGTTATATCTAAAAACCGTCTGACTCTATCAAATAGCAAGTGATTTTCTGCAATGGTTTGGTTGATATTAAACTCTAATAAAGCTCTTCCAGAATAAAGATTCGACATTCTCTCTAAACTATCTTCATTCATATGCAAATCTTGGCGACGTTTCATAGATAGCCTCCCAAATGCTATTAATGTTTAGTTTTTCAACTTGATGGCTAGCACCTTCTTGTTCAAGTAACGTGTTTTCTAGTCGTTTGCACCGTGATTTACACTGTTTATATAACGAAATCAAATCCGCATCAAACGGATCTGAATGCTGATCTAACCACACCGATACCCCCCTCCATTTCCATTTTTTCATCCCGGAAATATGTATCGTTATAATTTTATCCCAAATCACATTATCCATATCAGGCAGAACAGTTGCATCGGACTCAAGTGTTCGGCAATACCCAATATAATGTCCTAAATCGAAGGCAAAATAAGCCTTAGATTCTTCACAAAGTTTAATATAATAATCCCAAAAGTTTATATCACCTAATTCGCTATATACGGGTGGGTTTTCCAAAGCAATCTCTTTTTCAAAAAACTCTCGTGCAAACAAAATATTTTTTGCAGTTACTAGGATACTTTCCTCATTAAGTACAGGATTCGTTTGATGAGGTCCTAGAAAAAGATCTCCACAACGCCATATACCAATATCCTCTTCTAGATAAGAAATAGGTAGTTTTTTTATCAATTTTTTTAAACGAAGCATTTCTTCTTTAATAAGCTTACCTGAGAAATTGATATCAACCGGATGAAAAGAGATCGTCATGTTACCCATATTAGCCATCGCGACAATTTCATCATCAAACTCATCCCATACCCTTGCTCCCAGACTAAAATGCCCAATTTTATGAAAAATGCTATTCCTATCTTTATTTTTTTCATGATAAACGAAACGAAGTTTTTCAATATCACCACTCACACCAATACACATGTCTTTTATTTCATCCATTGATTCCCCCAATCACTAATCTAATTTAAGAAAAAACTTATCATTGTGTATTATTGCCGTCCACGCTTTGTATCATCACAATTTCTCCTTTTCTTCCACCAACACCTACTGTTTCAATACCAAAATATTTTTTATTTATTCCAAAAAAACGGGTATTCTCTTTTATGGTGTTGCTTATCACATCTGTGTAGATATTAAAATCTTTGACTGCGGAATTCATATCAGAGAGATCATCTGCATGACAAAGTTCCCACAATACTTTAAATGGAATGTGCCTCAGATATACATTCCTTAACGAAAGAGAAGAAGATAACAATTTATTTTTTCTATTGTTTCTTATTACCTCCAAATTTAATGATATCGCCTCTTCTAACTGATGAAGCCAAGGCTTAGCAAATTTATCGATGAATAAATGATAAATCTTTTTTACCCCATGATCACTAATAAGCTCTCGACTGTTAGGCAGCCTATTTAAACTGAATAATTTTCCCAGTTTTTTTTCGAGATCAATTCTAACTGGAGTACCAGGATACAACATCATTAAATTAAAATAATGATCAAGGGACTCATGCTCCGCCATACCAGATTTGATCAAAAATGTCAGATTCTCGATAATCTCAGTTTTTGTTTGATCATGGTAAAACATGATAAAATCTAATCCAATATCAATTTTATTTTCTTGTAACGCCCTGATAGCATCGATATTCTCCTGTACTGTCACACGTTTATTCATATAGTTGAGTTGAGTTTGAGAGCCTGATTCAACACCCATCTCAACTAACCTTAATCCCTCTTTAACCAGAATAGGTAATTCTTCTCGTAGACGAAGTAAATAGCGAACTGTAGAAGAAGAGCTCCATGTAATATCACCATTTCCAATCTGATGTAACCCTTTAGAAAAGGCTAATACTCTATCTTTCTTCACAAAAAAATTCGCATCCATCATATAGACATGTTGGAAATCGTATTTTTCGCGTGCTTCTTTAATCCAATTAACCAAAATATCAGCGTCTACAGCACGCCATCTGGGGCCTTCTGCATCTGCGGCAATAATCGCACAAAATGAACAAGTTAGTGGACAACCTCGACTACTGGTAAAGGCAATAGCTTTTCTTTTGCGTCCATCCCGTCTGTCAGTAAAAATCAAATTTTGCAAGCGTTCTGAATCATACTCCATAAGAGGGTTTACCCACTCCTCTGAAGGAAGTTGGTATTTCTCAACTCTACTGACCTGCAACTGATCATTTCTGTCGAAATAGACAGCATTTACTATATTTTTTCTAAAATACTCAAAATACAAATAATTCTCTGCTGGTATTGATTCACCATACTGCTTTTTAAACCGGTTGAAAATCTCCGCCAGAATTTTTACAGAATATTCCCCCTCTCCTTTAAAAGCCACACTATAAATATCTCTTCCAGTTTGCATAAAATTTTCTGCGGCCAAACTTATATGCGGACCACCGCAAAAAAGGAGAGAGTTAGGAATTAGACTCTTAATTATTTTTCCCCAAACTAATGCTGTATCAACATGGCTGCTATAAATCGAAATCCCAACAATATCTGGTTTCCATTCAATTAAATCAGCTAACTCCTCTGTTCTGTCCTGAGTTAAATCTGAATAATCAAATATTTTGGTCTTGACAAAATTTGTATTTTTCTTGATATATGCGGAAATATTCTGAAGACCCAAAGGCATGATGACCTGCGGCCCTTCTCCATAAGGCAATGCAACTAATGCTAAGCGAATATTATTTTCACAGGACACTATATTATGGCAGTGTAAATCTCTGAACACTTTGTTCATATGAAAATATTCCATCATGAGTTACTTGGCATAATGTGAAAAAAAGTGGATATCTTTCAGAAAGTCGAATAGCCAAATTACTATCCTCAAAACTTTTCATAACCAATATTTTTTTTAGTTTTACCATTAATTCACCGTTATGGAAAAAACAAAAACCTAAGTCTTCCAAACAGATAATATCATCCTTAACTTTCAAATACATATTTTCAAGCCTTTAGTGTAGCCTTACTACTTATAAAAAGAAGTAAGGCTAAAAAATTAAAATTCAGGTGCCGTCTTACCCCCGATTGCTTCATAATCTACTTCAACAACAGCTGTTTCAATATCCATATCAGAAGCAATTTCTTCGAGAATTTCTATGTTTGTTACTTGAGTGATCATAGATACATCCTCCATTGTTATTTATGTGTAATGCAACATTGGAATTTTCATTACACATAAGTATTGTAGGTTTTTTTTAGCTGTCAAGTCATTATTGTATTAAAATGTTAATATTCAAAATACAAATGATCATGGTTATCGTTACATGAAACTATTACTCGTAATCACCGATCATACACTGAACCTTAAGTATTAAACCTCTCAAAAATACCCTCCAACATATTGTCTTTATTGGATTTTATTTTGGCAACTTCAACGCGTTTCCAAACTGATTCCACTCAATCAATTCAGTTTTTAACTAAGAACTTCGTTGAAATTACACCTGAAATTTTTCATGCCATTCCATATGGCGTTTCATTAAACGTCGGCACTCCCGTTATTGGTGCAACAGGACAACCAGCCGCGTTTCTTCTCAATTCCGCTAAATGGCCAGTAAGTGGAATAAAGATAAGCAGAAATAATAAATCATCGTTACATACATCAATTTATTGATAATACTGAGTCTTACACACTATATCATGGTCGTAGACGCAATATTAGAACGTTCACGACCATGTACTGGTAAGAGGGATTTATTAACCGCGTATTGTTTAAATAAGAAGAAACAGCCACTGAATTTTTTCATTCGGGAGTGACGGTTTAAACAAAATTCCGGTTAACTTAACTCAGGAATCAACATCCGAATAAAATTTGCTTGTTCCGGTGATATATCATCGTCGTTGTTTATGGAATGCTTAACCAGCTCCAAGTTCGTGTCATTAATAAAATTTTCAGTGATTGAAATTCCTGCCTCCAAATTTTTAACTTGATGATAGTGTGTACAAGGCGTGAAAACAATATCACCAGGATTCTGTACACAATGAATACCCTGAGCCTGAACGAAATCGGGATATAAGACCCGATCAGGGTTAAAAGCATCAACTTTGCCATAACCTATTTTCATTGCTTCTTCCGGCCCATAAAATATCCACTCTTTTCGACCACTCATCACCGCATTCCAGGCATGAGTAGAAGCAATGTCCAAATGCATACGAGAGCCGCTGTTTTTAGGCCCCATATAAATCCAGCGAAGTAATAGTAATGCTGCTTCATTATGCAAAATATCGTCTGCAACACGCTGACGAATTAAGCAAGAAAAATAGTCAGGGACCTCATAATCATTGACTAACTCTTTAAAATAGAGCGAAAACGGCCACGCAGAAACGTAATAAGGATCGGGTTCTTCTACATCTTTTATATAATCAATATAGTCACCAAGAGACATATATTTATTATCTTTATTATTTGATGATCGAAATACTTTTATCAGGTGATGACCAAATTTTTGCTGAAAATAGTCCCATGTCCACTTTGTTCTTGCTACCCACTGTTCAGCGCCTCCTCGAATAATAAAAGGGACTCTATTCAGCATACAAGCAAATACATCCTCTATGGATGGCATGGTGAACTCTACGCATTTCTGATAACCAGAATTAGAAAAATCCATCATATTTATATCGTTCCAAAGAATAAATAGTTTTTACCCGTCATCTTTCAAGTCGCCTCTTTGTTGGCTGCACTCACTCACCCCGGTAACAGAGTTTTCTATGCCCCCGGGGATTCGCTCCCTTGCCGCCGCGATGCATCTTGAAATCCATAGGGTATATGACAATAAATAGGCTTTTTAAAATCACGCTGTACCTTTTAAAAGAGGGCATTAATAATGTACTGATTTTTTTAACCCTTAGTTGAATCATTGCCGATAAAAAGGCGTTTACGATCGCCAAGAAAGTGAATAATGTTAAAAACATAATGTGCTTGTTCTTTTTTCCTGATTTTAAAACCACACTGACAGATAAAAACGGATTTTCTTAACACCTGTTTTATCACATTGGGATAAAGGTGGGATTAATCATTATTTTAATGAGTGAAAGTTGCTATAACCATTTGCTTTCAAATGGAATGAAAAATGGCAATCCATATGATTTAACCTGAGCAAATTGGATCGTTGGAGTTAATAGAAAACGCGACACTGAAAGATTAAAGGCATTAAAAACAGTGTTAAATCCCTCCGATGGTAACAAAATACCATTCCCATGCAGATTGCTAATACAAATTTTCTCGTTTTATTATTGAGGAAAACTCAGCAGTGATAGTCGAGACGTTAAAAGTCAATAATCTGAAATGTGCATGTTCACTGCGTGCACGTTAATCGTAAATAATCACTAATATTATAGTTAATAAAGATATAATAACTTGAGTGTTTTATCTATCTATATTGGTGAAAGTTGATGGAAAATATAAATTTAAAAAAACACCTTTCTTGAGAATTTTTGTTTTTTTATTGAAGAAAAAAAGACATTTAGAATATTGTTCCCCGTAACAATTTAAATATAAATTGTTTTTATTTTATACTGAAAGTATTTATATGATTTTTTTGTTTATAATATAAGACTAAATTTGTTTGACAGTTTTGTATTTGATGATTATTGTTCATCCCTGATTTGCAGGTGTTATTTAAAATACAATAATATCTCTTGTTATTATTTCTTTTAAATATGAATGGAATTTTGTGATGCTATTCAATTTATTGTTTTTATTGGAAATTTTTATTTTCACAAATTAATTAATATGGGTGATTGTATTTGATTGATAATAAATTGAAACTATTTCTAATGTAATGGTTCGTTATTGCATATTTGTTTTTAAATTTAGTGTAAATCTGAGCGTGATTCGTCATCTTAATTGCTGATGAATGCAGGGTTATTTTTTTACAATTGATGTAAAGCAGTAAAAATATCCTCACTGTAAGAGGACGGTAATTATTTTCCGTCGTTATTGACAAAATATTTAAAATAGATTGGCCGCGGGCCATATAGGAGTAAATAAGTGAAATACGACTTTATTGTCGTTGGTTCAGGGGCAATTGCAGGTTCAATCGCTTATGAGCTGGCAAGCAGAAATTTCTCGGTTTGTAGGGTTGGAGAGACCGATCGAACTAATGCTGCCTCCAAAGCCGCCGGTGCAATGAACGGTTGTTTTGGCGAAATTACCAGTGGTTTATTAGCCAGTGAACACGGTAAGTTGAAATTGAATATGGATTGTATCGCCAAAGAGCTTTGGCCGGCTTGGGCGCAACGGTTAGCTGACGCTTCCGGTGATACCCGATCGCTGTTCACTGCTCAAGGCACTCATGTGATACTCAACACTGCCGGGATGGAAGAGATTGACACGATCAATTATGAGGCTATCGAGCAAACTCTGATCGATTATGCGGCTGCTTATGAAACTGTTGATCCACGTGAAATTGAGTGGTTAAAGCCCAACGATTTAGTGCGTCCGCTGCGTGCTCTGTATATCCCTGATGAACATGCGCTGAACTCGCATTTATTGTTGGAAAAGTTGGATGCGGCATTTGTGGCTGAGGGTGGGGTTCTGAAAGCAGAGAATATTAAATGTGTGCTAATCGAAGAGGGTGTAGCCACCGGCGTTGAATTGCTGAGTGGCGAGCGTTTAATGGCAGATAAAGTCGTTGTAGCTGCCGGTGCGCACTCGTTGGATCTGTTATCAAATATACCTTCTATTGTTCGCCAGATTCCGCCAATCTTTGCTGGTTATGGGGTATCTATTCTGGTCAAGATGCCAAAAGGCAGAGAATTGCCGACCTCAGTCATCCGTACCCCGAACCGGGCATTTGCCTGTGGGCTGCATTGTGTGCCACGCGGTGATGGTGTGCTGTATCTTGGCGCGACCAATATTCTGTCTGAAAAACCACGCAGTCAGGCGCTGATTTCTGATGTGCAGTTCTTGTTGGATTGTGCGTTAGATCAGTTGGATATTAACTTACATGATGCTGAAATCCTTTCAATCCAGGTTGGCAACCGGCCAATCCCGGCTGATGGATTCCCGTTGATTGGTGAATGTGGCGTGAATGGTCTTTGGCTGGCTACCGGTACTTATCGCGATGGCTTACATCAGTCGCCATTATTGGCGGATTACATCGCCAACGCTTTGACGGGAGTAGAAAATAGACTGATTAATCTTGATGATTTCAAGCCCGTTCGTCCTCCGCTGGTGGGTTTCTCCCGTGAAGTAATGGCTAAAGAGACCGCCCAACAAATGTTTGCCACCGGCTATGAATATCGTTGGGATATCAAACCTTACTGGCTGCCACTGCTGAATGAAGGGATGATGCGCAATTATCAGAATGTAATTGAGTCTCTTCATCCGCAGTTCACGCCACCGCCGGAGCTGGTCGCTTTCTCTCATATTTATGAATCTATGCGTGAACGGTTACGTAGTTATTATGAGGCATGGTCATGAGTTTTTCGCTGAAAGATCAAGTCGTCATTGATAACGCCAGGAAATTACTGTCAGAGGCAGGGGTTTGGGATGTGGAAACTGATCTCACATGCCTGATTGACCGTTATCTGGAAAGACGTTGTAAGGACCGCGCCCGTGATGAATTTATGCTTGCGGTTCATGAACGCTGTAATCGGATACCACTTGGGCATATTGTCGGCACTGTGGATTTTGATGGATTGCCTCTGACGGTAGGGACGGGGGTATTTATTCCGCGTCCTCATAGCCAGGTTATTCATAAATGGTTGGAGAATGAATATCAAGCGCCTCACGGGGCAGTGGTTCTGGATTTATGTTCCGGCAGTGGCGCCATCGGTTTAGCTATTGCTAAACGTCGCCCGGATTTAAAGGTCACTTGTGTCGAATATGATGATGTGGCTTTTCAATATCTGACGCGCAATATCCATCGGTTAGCGAATTGGGCGATTAAAGCCGATGCATTAAAAGCAGATTTACGGGATTGGCAAGCGTTTTCTCAATTTAACGAATCGGTGGCGTTGATTGTGGCGAATCCACCTTATGTGCCGGAACAGCAGGAAATATTGCCGGAATGGGAGGAGCATCATCCTTATGCGTCGGTGTATTCGGGGGATGATGGGCTTGACTTAACGCGGTTGATTATCAAACAAGCTAAACAGCTCCTGCAATCAGAGGGTTGGTTAGTGATTGAACATGGTGAAAGCCAGGAAGAGAGCGTCAGAGCATTATTTGCAGATGCTGGTTTTTCTCTGGTACGAACCATTATTGATGAAGATGTTTCTGACACAACGGGCAGTTCGGTAATCACTGTTGGTTGTAAGCTCCTTTGAACTTAACCAGTTGGAATCTAAATAATGAATGTAAAACACAAGCAGGATTGGATGACAATTCGCCGGTCACGGACAACCGGCGCTTTAGCACAGGCTATCGATGAAGGTTTGACCAGCTTCACTGTGGTAGAGCGTCAAGGTAAGCAAGTTACTACAGAGGAAGGAAAAGTTTTTACTGAATTTGTTTCCTGCTCTTATTTGGGATTAGAACATCATCCTGCTTTAATTGAAGCGGCAAATCAGGCAATGTCTCGCACAGGGATACATTTGTCATCGTCCCGTGGCGCGATGCGCCCACAATATTTGGGGCAATTAGAGAAACTGTTGGAAGAGATTTATCAGGGGGGGGCCGTTGCTGTGTTTACTTCCACCAGCAATGTTCACCTTGGTGTATTACCGTTATTGGGTAGTGGTTCTTTACCCAGTTATCCTCTTTCCCGGCCTGTACATTGGTTGATGGATAAAACCGCTCACGCATCTATGCAGGTATTACGCGGTATTCTCGAACAGTTCGGACCGGTATCTCGGGTTGATAGCGCAGATGTACAGTCAGTACAGCAAGCTTTGCAGAATTGTCAGGAGAATCAGCGGACGCCTATCCTGCTGATTGATGGTATTGGTTCAATGAATGGTTTAATTCCGGTTGCGGAATTAACTCGACAATTGGCCGCGGCTGGAGGCTATGTCTATGTAGACGATGCTCATGGTATTTCCATTATGGGGCGTCATGGCGCCGGTTATGCCTTTGCTGCCCTTGACCATGTTTTGCCGTCCAACTTCATACTTGCAGGTTCGTTATCCAAAGCATTTGGCGGCGCCGGGGGTTTTGTCGTGGTTGCAAGTGCCGATGATGTCGAAGTGATCAGTACTTTAGCGAATCCTCTGGTTTTTGGTCATTCGATCATGGTGCCGATGTTGGCGGCTAACGTTGCCTCAGCAAAACTTCATCTTAGCCTTGAGATAGAAATCCGGCAGGAACAGTTATGGAAAAACATCAATCTATTTGATTCTCTGATGGGTAATCATTTGATGAATGCCGGTGTTCAATCTCCCGTTCGTGGCGCTTTATTCGAAAATGAAGCAGAAGGGCTTGAAGCGGCTCGTTTGCTGCGTGACAACGGCATCTTATTGTTCCCGGTATTTTATCCACTGGTCCCGGATGGCAATGCGATGTTGCGTTTTGCCTTCTCTAGTGAACATAAGGCCGGCGAAATTAAACATTTAGTAAATACCTTATTTGAAATAAGGGAAAAAGGGCTGAATTGGGTGGAGCCACAGGCTGTAGTTCCACAGGTATAAACGACGCCAGCTTATCAATAAAGAAGATAATTGAAATGAATCAGTGCGAAGATTAAACATATGACTCAATCAATAATAAATAAGCAGGGTATATTACAACCTTACAGGGAATCTCTGGATGATATTAATATGCAGATTCTGGCGCTGCTTTCTGAACGAATGAAAATCTGCATGAAAATCGCCGAGGTAAAGGCGGAACAGGATATTCCGATGATGCAGCCACAACGTATTACCTCGTTATTGGATATGTTGCGGGATAAATCAACAGATTTTGGGTTACGGCCTGAATATACTGAAGCAATATTTCAACTGGTTATTGAAGAAACTTGCCGTCGAGAAGAAGATCTGATTGATCAGTTGTTACACGAGAAAGTAAAGAATAATGAAAATACTGCTCATTGATAATTATGATTCCTTTACGCAAAACATTGCTCAATATCTGTATGAAGTGACGGGCAGTGTGCCGTCTGTAGTGACAAACTCTTTGACTTATGAAGAGTTAACAATAGACGAATATGATGCGGTAGTCCTTTCTCCAGGGCCAGGACATCCGGCTGAAAGCCGTGATTTTGGTGTCTGTGCTGAGGTTATTGCACGTGCCAAAATTCCGCTGTTGGGTATTTGTCTCGGCCATCAGGGGATTAGCTTGGCATTTGGCGGGTGTGTAGAACATGCCCCCAATCCGGTACATGGCTATCGCAGTCGCATCAGTAACACGGGAGAAGGATTATTCCTGGGTTTGCCTGAGCAGTTTGAAGTGGTCAGATATCACTCATTGGTATGTACCCGTCTTCCTGACAATCTAAAATGTACTGCCTGGACTGATGATGGCTTAATTATGGCAATTGAGCACACCGAAAGGCCGATCTGGGGTGTCCAATTTCACCCTGAATCGATTGATTCTGAATATGGGCGTGAGCTACTCAGTAATTTCGTGCGTATAGCGGAGATGTATAAAGAGAATCACAAACAGGAGGTTGCCGCTCAGAATATATGCACTGATGTCAATGAGGCTTATCTTGCGGTAGGTGGAAGACAATATCTCAACCTGAATTATCGTGAATGTAAGGAGATAGTCGATCCTGAATCCTTGTTTATTCAACGTTACGGCAATGATACGCATGCTTTCTGGCTTGATAGTGAAAATTCCGACAGACCTAATGCTCGTTTCTCAATGATGGGAAGCGGTAATGAACAGGGCGCTGTCAGACTTGAATACAGTGTACAGACTGAGAGTTTGCGTTTGACTGGTCCTGATGGCGAGAGGATTGTTCAGGGAGATTTTTTCTCACTGATGTCTGAATTGCTGGGTTTTGTGGAAATTTCGACACCAGAATCGATGCCATTTGTATTTAAAGGCGGCTTTGTTGGTTATTTAGGATATGAATTAAAGGCGCTGACAATTGGCAGCAATAAATACCGTTCAGAACATCCTGATGCCAGCTTAGTATTTACTCCGCATTTTTTTGTCTTCGATCATCAGCAGAGTAAACTTTATGAATGCCTTATTACACCAGCAGGGCAGCCACAAAATTGGCCGCCGGAACTTTTAGTTACTAATGTAAAAAATACCGGTGAAGTGATACCTGACTTTATTCCTGGTGCTGTTGATCAGAGCAAAATTTGTCTGGAATATGGCGCTCAGAAGTATATGGATAAAATCCAGAAATCACTTCAATACATCACAGATGGCGAGTCCTATGAAATCTGCCTGACGAATAGGGCCAAGATGGCTTATTCAGGGCATCCATTGGACGCTTATCGGCGTATGCGTTATGCCAGCCCTGTACCTTATGGCGCTTATCTGGCATGTGGGGATTTTTCTGTACTCAGCGCATCACCAGAAACGTTTTTACGTATTGATGAGACCAGAAATATTGAATCCAGACCGATTAAGGGGACCCGGTCACGAGGAAAAACGGCAGCAGATGATCAGCATTTGCAGAGGGAATTGAGTCAGTCCCCTAAAGATAGAGCAGAAAATCTGATGATAGTGGACTTGGTGCGCCATGATCTTAATCAGGTATGCCGTCCAGGCAGTGTGCATGTACCTGAATTATTTAAAGTTGAGAGCTTCTCTTCTGTACATCAATTGGTTTCGACCATTCGCGGTGAGTTATGCGAAGAAACGTCATCAATGGAGGCTATCCGAGCATGTTTTCCAGGAGGATCAATGACCGGAGCACCGAAGAAGCGCACGATGGAGATTATTGATTCTTTAGAGTCATCGGCTCGCGGTGTTTACTCCGGTGCGCTTGGATGGTTATCTTTCAGTGGTGAAGTGGAATTGAGCATTGTGATACGTACGGCGGTATTACATCAAGGGTGTGCTGAATTCGGCATTGGGGGGGCAATTGTTGCTCATTCTGATCCTTATGGCGAATTTGAAGAGACATTGGTTAAAGCGAGTGTGCCATATTTCAGTTTTAGTCATATGGCGGAGGATATGTGAGTAACCATAAAGTGGTCATTCTTGGTGGGCAAGGCGCTATTGGTTCTTTATTGAGTCGCCTTTTTACTCGCTGTGGTCACATAGCATACAGTGTTGACAACCGAACGCAGGGAGTGCGTTCTCATCATTCTCATTACTATCAGATTGATATCTTAAACCCGGCTGCTGATGCTGGAGAGGTTTTTAGTGGGGCAAAGGCGATAGTCTTTGCCTTACCGGAAGCCGTTGCCATACAAGCGTTGCCTTGGGTGTTGTCTGCTATTGGCGATGATGTACAGATCGTGTCAACCTGTTCAGTTCAGGCCCCTTTTTATTCTGCGTTAAGAGCTGCCGCCCCCGGGCAGCCTTTCATTGGTGTTAACCCGATGTTCTCGCCATCTTTGCCGGAGCAAAAAAGGCCAGTTGCAGTCATTCTCGATAACTGTCATGTTAGTAAACATTGGATTGAGCGGGTATTGGCGCAGGCTGATATGCGTATCAGTAGGATGACGCCGGAGGAACATGATCGGGTTATGGCGCTTTGTCAGGCTTTGCCTCATGCCGCGATCCTGATTTTTGGCTTGGTGCTGGCGAAAAGTCCGTTAGATATCCGTACTTTGGCAACAATTGCGCCACCGCCGATGCGTACAATGCTGGCGTTATTATCAAGGATCTTACGTAATCCAATAGAAGTGTACTGGGACGTTCAATATGAAAACCCGATGGCTGCCGAACCGCGTCAGGCGTTGCTGCATGCCATACAACAGTTAAATTCGATAGTACAGGCTGGCGATCAAACTGAATTTGGCAATAACCTCGGAGATATTGCGCAACAACTGGGGGAACAGCTCGATATCAGTGCTGCTGATTGCCAGCATATTTTTTCAACGCTTGAATGATATAGGAAAGGAGTTGAGGGGATGTCGTTAAATAGAGTTGCTGAGGCTAACGGGCGGGCAGGACTCAGAAATTGGCTGGGATTACTGATATTGATGTTGCCAGTATTATTGGTGACGGTGGACAATACGATCTTAAGCTTTGCTTTACCAAAAATTGCGGAAGCTCTGGGGCCTAGTGCAAGTCAGCAATTATGGATAATTGATGCTTATTCATTGGTATTGGCTGGTTTATTGGTATCAATGGGGAGTATTGGCGATCGTGTCGGCCATCGTTCATTACTGTTATTTGGATCGTTGGGATTCACGGTTATTTCGGTGTTCACAGCACTGTCAACTTCACCTGAACAATTGATTATCGGGCGGGCCGTACTTGGATTTTTTGGTGCGATGCTGATGCCTTCTACTTTGGCTTTGATAAGCACTCTTTTTGAGGATCGTGAACAGCGTCGGTTGGCTGTCGCTATTTGGGCGACAACATTAACTATCGGTTCAGCTTTAGGTCCCGTAGTGGGTGGTGTTCTATTACAATTTTTCGATTGGAGTGCAATTTTCCTCTTGGCAGTACCGGTATTAGTACCGTTGCTGATTTTCGGACCGATGTTATTGCCAGAGTCCGATAAAAAACAGGATGGTATTATCGATGTGTATAGCGTTCTGTTATCGATCGTTGCTATGGGTGGTATTGTTTACGCGATTAAACACCTTGCCAGTGATGGGTTTGAAATGAGTGTCATATTCGAACTGTCGGTTGGTCTTATTGCCGGCGTGCTATTTGTTCGCCGACAACAGCGTCTGCCTGTGCCGTTGATGGATCTCTCTTTGTTCCGTAATGGCATGTTTACCGGTTCGATTATTGTTAACTTACTGAGCTTGGCATTGCTGGTTGGTTTTGTCTTTTTTGCCACCCAGGTCTTGCAAATCGTACTCGGTATGGAGCCGATTATGGCTAGCCTGGCGCTGGTTCCCGGACAAATAATGGCGATTGTTATGGGGATGGCGATAGTGCCCATTGCTCAACGGGTGCCGGCTCATTATTTGGTGCCAATTTTGCTGAGTATTTCAGGTATTTCATTTCTTCTGGTCGCGAGTATCGGCAGTGATTTAGTCACTCTGATTGTTGCTTTTGCGTTATTAGATATTAGTGTGGGAGCAATTGCTTCGGTATCTAACGATTTGGTGCTTTCGTCAGTACCCTCCTCTAAAGCAGGAGCGGCATCATCAATAAGCGAAACGGCTTATGAAGTGGGGGTGGTACTTGGTACGACGATTCTGGGGGGATTGGTCACGGCCTTCTATCGTATAACATTACAATTGCCGAATGAGGTCTCTCAGGAACAAGCTGGATTGGCTTTAGAGACGCTGGCAGGAGCTTACGTTGTAGCAAACTCATTAGCTGAATCAGAGGGACAGAAACTGATGACAGCGGCGGCGGAATCATTCACCAGCGCTATTCATATGATGAGCTGGTTGACAGCGGCATTGACTGCGGGGGTGGTATTGCTCGCCTGGCGTTTGTTGAAAGCGCCGCAGAAAAAACAAGTGCTTGAGTACTGATAGTTTGACGTGCAGCCATTGGAAATGGTTGCACTATTTTTTTGAGAGGTTATCCGCAGTTATTAAATATCCTGAAAATAACATTTCATCTCACAGTATTATTTATATTTCTAAAATTCCAAAGGAATATGATAAATAGAGTAATTAATGAATGGTAATAAATTGAAATTTATAATAATTATTTCTCCGATCTATTGTTGATTCAATTATTTCTATTTGTTCCTTGTTTTATCAGGGCCATTTCATTGGTTTTTTTGCATTTAAATATTTATTTGTAAAATGAGTTTATTTAAAAGTTGAAGTTTGTTTGTAAAAAATATTCTTATTGTTAAAAAGGAATTACTTTCCATCTTTAATTTAAATAATATTCATAGTTTCGATATTCAATAATATCTATAGGTTTTTATTTTATTGTGATTTTTAAATGCAATCTATTTGTTGTTTTTATTCTTTTTTTATAATAATACCTCGTGAGATAAATATAAAATTGAAATTTTCAATTAACACACATTAGAAGGTAGCGATATATCACATAAATACTCTCTTTAATTAATGAAAAAAGTGGGGAATTACATTAATATTTTAGATTGTGTAATTTAAATATTGTATTCAATCACTTTCTGTAAAGTGAATAAATATTTACCTAATTAATTCTCATCGTAATTATTTTTCTGGCATACCCGCTATCGAAATGCCTATATCTTTTGCCAGAAAAAACTGATGTTTTCGCTACGGCTAATCTGGTCATTAGCCAAAAGCAAGATTTTACTATTAGCAGTTTATACCCTATGGATTTCAAGATGTATCGCGATGGCAAGGGAGTGAATCCCCGGGAGCATAGGTAACTATGTGACTGGGGTGAGCGAGTGCAGCCAACAAAGAGGCAACTTGAAAGATGACGGGTATAGTGACATTACCGGTAGTGATGGCAGTAGAGACTTTAGAACTTGGCTAAATAGACAACGGATATATGAAGTTATCCTAAATGTATAAACTTAAATTCAGAGGAATTCTCATGGATAAAATAAGAACGTTTTCTGAGGCTTTAGCAGTATTACGTCAACGTCACCATTTGTTTGGTATAGAACGACAGCCAAAGCAACTTAAGACCTCCGACTTTGATGGGCCGGTGGTATTTTCTAACGATCTGGAAACGGCTACTGTGCCGCCTGCATTTTTTACGGTGCAAACGATACAAGAGCTGAAAGCACTCGGTGGGGTGCCTGACAGTCATTATGGCTCTGGAAAAATGGAACCCCATCATCCGTTACCTGAACCGTTTTCTGCTGAACGACTGGCAGACGCCTCTGGTAATCATATTGATTTATGCAAAGCCTTTCGTGCCTATATCTATGGTGATTCTGCTTTGGTCAGAGATTATGAGGAAATGCTTAATGCTAAGCGTTTTCCGATGAAAATTGCGTTCTTCGGTGGCGAAGAACTCACAATATCCGCAGATAAGCCATTGATTATTGCAGATAAAGATTGCTATGGCGAACCTGTTGTCTTGGTATACGACCAGATAACCATTGAGCCAGGAGGTGAAATTATTTACTGCACTAATGGTACGGTTAAAGCTAATGCTATTGTAGGTCATGGAAGTGCTCAGAAGCCTGATTTTATCAGTAAAGGCAGTAATGGAATTGATGGTTTTGATGGTGAATCAGGATGTAATGGACTTAATGGCAGAGATGGTGTTGCTGGTATAGATAAGGCATACGGCTGCGCTGTTGAATCCACCGCCGGTACTGATGCAATTGACGGCTCTTCCGGAGGATTAGGGATGGGGGGAGGAAGTGGCGGAAATGCAAATGACATAGTTATTGATGTTCAACTTCTTACTGGGCCAGTAAATGTGTTGTCGATAGGTGGCAATGGTGGGAATGGTGGCAATGGCGGCAATGGCGGCAATGGAGGGACAGGGGGCAATGGAGGTAATGAAGTAGGCAAATGTAGTGCAGGGTGTGGGGGAAACGGGGGTAATGGTGGAGATGGAGGGCATGCGGGCAATGGAGGGAAAGGTGGAGACAGTGGCAACGTATATATTTATTTTCCTGAGGGTCAGCCAGTAATTAATGCTCGGTCATATGGAGGTAATGGCGGTAATGGAGGGAAAGGCGGGAAAGGTGGGAAA
Organism: Photorhabdus aegyptia; assembly: GCF_000612035.1. Classification (NCBI taxonomy): domain Bacteria; kingdom Pseudomonadati; phylum Pseudomonadota; class Gammaproteobacteria; order Enterobacterales; family Morganellaceae; genus Photorhabdus; species Photorhabdus aegyptia. The sequence continues at coordinate 25,256 of NZ_JFGV01000073.1, forward strand.
GGTGGAGAAGGCGGGAAAGGTGGAGCTGGCGATAGTAGCCAACCAGGAGTATCTGGCCAAGATGGTATTGATGGAAAATCAGGAGGGGTAGGTGTAGCTGGCAAGATATATGTTAACGGTAATGTACAGGGCTAATCCTTAGGGGCGCAATAATCAGGCTGGTTTGAACGACGGTAATTGAGCTGACGGTTTGGCGTTGATGAGTAAATATAATAATTTTTTTGCAAATGATTAATCGAAGTAAGAAATATCGATGTGAATCGGCAGCGGGTCTGATGGTTTATGAAATTGGAAGTTTTGTCCGGCAGGGCCGGGGAACCGTCACCATGTTAAATTGCCGATTTGCCCATGTTGAACGAGGGCGTTCAGAATTCTGTGTCACGTTAATTTAGCGGTTACAACGTTATCACATTATCCAAACGCC
>NZ_JFGV01000072.1:0-25895 GCF_000612035.1 Photorhabdus aegyptia
GCAGCCAACAAAGAGGCAACTTGAAAGATAACGGGTATAAAGCCACGCTAGGGTAACGCATATGGTTACTTCGTCGATAGAAAAATCGTCTCCATCTTTATTTGGCGGCGCCATGATCATTGGTGGAACAATTATTGGTGCTGGCATGTTTTCTTTACCGGTTGTCATGTCAGGAGCATGGTTTTTCTGGTCAATTGCCGCTTTGATTTTTACCTGGTTTTGCATGTTGCATTCAGGGTTAATGATATTGGAAGCCAATCTTAATTATCGAATTGGTTCAAGTTTCAGTACCATCACGAAAGATCTGTTGGGCAATGGTTGGAATATCATTAATGGTATTACCCTTGCTTTTGTTTTATATATACTGACCTACGCTTATATTTCCGCTAGCGGCTCGATTATTCAACATGCTATGCGGGAGGTATCGATAGATTTTTCGCCCGGATTTGCTGGTTTTTTATTTGCTTTTGTTGTGGCGTTTATTGTCTGGTTAAGTACTAAAACTGTCAGCCGGATAGCATCAATTATTCTTGGCGCTAAGGTATTAACTTTCTTTATGACGTTTGGCGGTCTGCTTTATAACATTAAACCCACGGTATTGTTTAATACAACTGAAGTCAATCCAACTTACTGGCCTTATGTATTAATGACTTTACCTTTCTGTCTGGTTTCCTTTGGATATCATGGCAATGTTCCTAGCCTGATGAAATATTATGGAAAAGAGCCAGAGAAAATAAAGAGATGCCTGTTTATTGGCACATCAATCGCCTTGGTGCTTTATTTGATCTGGTTGATTGGAACAATGGGCAATATTTCCCGGCCTGATTTTGTCGAAATCGTAGCAAAAGGGGGCAATATTGATGTTTTGGTGCAATCATTAAGTGGAGGATTGAACAGTTCAGCTTTGGGCTTATTATTAACTCTCTTTTCTAACTTTGCGGTTGCCAGCTCATTCCTTGGCGTCACGCTTGGGTTGTTTGATTATCTGGCTGATCTGCTTAAATTTGATGATACCAAGTTGGGGCGTTTTAAAACGGCATTGGTGACATTTCTTCCGCCAATAGTGGGTGGAATGATTTACCCGAATGGCTTTATTCATGCGATTGGTTTTGCCGGCCTTGCTGCGACAGTTTGGGCAGCTATCGTTCCCGCATTACTTGCCAGAGCATCTCGTAAGCGATTTGGCAGCCCTATGTATAGGGTTTGGGGAGGTAATGTGATGCTCGGCTTGATTTTTCTATTTGGTGTACTGAATGCTGTCGCGCATATCTTATCAAATTTTAATCTATTGCCGGTTTATTCATAAAAAAACTCCTGCGGTGGGGGCCGCAGGAGCCTGGTGTTGACGGAAATAAGCTCCGAAAGGGAGAAAACAAAGCAGGTGTATTTATGTTTTAATTTAGTTTGTTAACTCCTAACATTTTACAGCAAGGTTATTAACAGGAAGTTCTTATGGCTTCCCTTTAGAACACGAATAGTGAACTGCTTTAATTTCTTTTAGTACAACGTTCCAACAGACACGTCGTAAATTCGTCACTGATAGAACAATAGCATTAGAATGCCCTCTTTTGGCAACTTTTTGCCTAGTCATTAATTAGTTGTATATAATCTTTCAGTGTCAGTGTTGTTTTTGCAACGATATTACCGTTGATGTTAAGCCATCATCTGCCGGTATTCATCAATCACCTGTTGGCAAAAATCAGGTGAATTCACATGATGAGGGCTTTTAATTAGTTGTCTATTTTCCGTTTCTATAAATGTAGCTTCGAAAGCCTGGATAAATGATTGATTAGCATCAGGATTCCAGAATGGCCCACCTTTAATATCCAGAGCGGAGAAACCACCTTCTGGAATAATAAATTTTACTTTTCCTTCGCACTGATTGAGTTTTTCAGCGATCCAAATTCCCATTTGCCGATTCTCTTCGGGTATGGTGCGCATTAATGTTACTTGCGAATTGTGACGGTAAAATTGCCTGTATTTGTAGCGTTCTGGGATAGTGCTCAGATGACCAAAGTTCACCATATCCAACGCTCCGCAAGAACCGATATAAGGTATTCGCGTGCGGGCTATTGCCCCCAGACGGTCAGCGTCACAGGCAAGAACGCCACCAAACAGATAGTCGCAAACTTCAGTGGTAGTGATATCCAGTAGACTGTGAAGCAAACGACTTTCGGCTAGCTTTTCCATTGTCTTGCCACCGCTGCCGGTTGCGTGGAAAACCAGACAATCATACTGCTGTTCCAACTCTCTGGTTAATAACTGTATGCAAGGTGTGGTCACACCAAACATCGTCAGACCAATAGCCGGTTTATCTTCAATATTGCTCTCTTCATGAAAATAGACTGCGCCTGCGATTTGGTTGGCCGCGTTTTTTAGCACCTGGCGAGAAATACGGTTAAGACCGGATACATCTGTGACCGAATAGAGCATAGATATATCGCTAACACCCACATAGCCAGAAACATCACCGGAGGCCATAGTAGAAACCATAAGTTTTGGTATACCTACGGGTAAAGATTGCATTGCCGGCGTGATCAGTGCTGTACCGCAGGAACCTCCCAGACCTAGGATTGCTAAAACATCAGTTTGTTTTGATAAAAAGAGATTAAAAGCAACTGACATCGCGGAAATGGCTTTCCCCTTATCACCACAGAAAACGGCTTCTTTACCTTGCGGGTGATGCTCTGCTACTGTTTGGGCCGTAATATCGGCGCCTCTTTCCAGTGAGCCAGATTGAGTAGTCAAATCCACAGTTCGAACAGCAAGGCCGGCTTTTTTGATCAGATCCCTGACGTAGAAAATTTCTGCGCGCTTGGTATCAAAAATAGTAGCGATATAAACATAGCCTTGGTTTTTTTTCATTATAATTATGAATACTTCCCTGGTGCTGACTACTCATTCATGGACAGATTATAGTCAAGATGAGACTCAAGTATCACTGTTATATTATCAAATTGAGACTGTCATCTCATTTTATCCATAAATAGGCTGAATCAATTTGATCGTTTTGTAGATAGTTGAGTAGAGTGATGATAGCGAAAAAATATTTTAACCATAAGTGTTAATGTAGCGATTTTTACTGTGAAAGAGTTGTGGGGGATGATGGACTCGAAGACGAAAACTCATTTTACCGGTACTCGGAAAAAAACTTATACATTGTTAATAAAAGTGGCGTTGGAACTTTTTGAACAGAGGGCGATACCTTCGGTTTCTGAATTGGCAATGCATGCTGGTGTTTCCAGGGCAACGGCATATCGCTATTTTCCGACTCAAAGTGATTTAATTGATGCAATTGTTGGCGCTAGCCTTGGGCCGATTCTTACCTGGAAGCCGGCCAGTGAAAAAACTGAAGAGCGGATTATTGAGTTGTTGAATTTTGCCTATCCTCGCATGTTTCAACATGAAGGCGCGTTACGAGCTGCTCTGTTGGTTTCCTTGCAGCAATGGGCTCAGGGATGTTTATCTGAGGATAAACAGGAAAAGAAATTGGTTCGTGGGCATCGTAAAGATATCTTGGCAATGGTTGTTGAGCCATTAAAAGGGCATTTTCCGCCGGATACTTTGGAAAATGTCATCCGTGCTTTTTCCCTGATTTATGGTTCTGAGGTCTTTTTGGTGATGAAAGATATTTGGCAGATGGATAATGAAGAAATTATTGAGATCACTAAATGGATGGCAAAAGCAATTATTAATCAGGCGCACAGAGATTCTGAATTATAGTTATTCTTGATAGATTTTTCTGGCGTAGATATTTTGTCTGCTATTTCGTATAACTTGCGGTTATTTCTATGAAAAATATTCCTGTTTATGATGATATTATTGCCGCTGCCCGGCGTATAGAAGGTTATGCTTACCGTACGCCGGTTCTGACTTCCCGTACTGCTGATGAAATGACCGGCGCTAAGTTATTTTTTAAATGTGAAAATTATCAGCGAATGGGAGCATTTAAATTTCGTGGTGCTTTTAATGCGTTATCACAATTTAGTGACGAACAGCGCCGCAATGGGGTTGTGACTTATTCATCGGGTAATCATGCTCAGGCGATTTCATTGGCGGCTCGTATACTGAATATACCGGCGACAATCATTATGCCGTTCGATGCGCCTGCGGCTAAGGTAGCGGCAACCGAAGGTTATGGCGGTAAAATTGTTTTTTATGATCGTTATACGGACGATCGTGAACAAATTGGCCGGGAATTATCAGAAAGGCACGGGTTGACCTTAATTCCTCCTTATGATCATCCGCACGTTATCGCCGGGCAGGGAACCGCGGCAAAAGAGCTGTTTGAAGAGGTTGGGGGATTGGATGCGTTGTTTGTCTGTCTCGGTGGCGGAGGATTGCTTTCAGGGAGCGCGCTTGTTGCCCGCCATTTTTCTCCTGAATGTAAAATTTATGGTGTGGAGCCGGAAACCGGTAATGACGCTCAACAATCATTTCGTCAGGGAAAAATTGTTCATATCGATACGCCTAGAACCATTGCTGATGGGGCGCAAACTCGACATCTTGGGCAATATACTTTCGATATTATTCGAAAGAATGTTGATGATATTTTCACCGTTTCTGATGAGGAACTGGTGGAGACAATGTGTTTTTATGCGGAAAGAATGAAGATGATTGTCGAACCGACCGGCTGCCTGAGTTTTGCCGCTGCCCGCAAAATGTGTGAGCCATTACAAGGCCAAAGGGTAGGGATCATTGTCAGTGGCGGTAACGTGGATATCGAACGTTATTGTGCTTTGCTGTCAAAACAACCTAAGACGTAATGAGCCATATAGAAGGGGGCTTTGATATTCACAAAACTTATAATGTGTGTTTTGTAGTGTAATTATTATTCTTTAGTTATTGATTTGTTATATTTAAATATTAATTGTAGGGCTAATATTATATATTGGCCGCTACATATTTTATGTGAATATTTTCCTATGTTATATTCACATTGATACATGTTATATTAATCATATGCATCCTAATTAATTCTCAATCTATCTGGATGTATTGGGTAATATATATTTTTTTCTTCAACTTATGCCTAAGTTGGTAATAGAGAACAAATATAAATTATCCTGGTGGTTAATTTAATATTATTGAATTAGTATGATGGCGGTAGCTATTATCTAATACGCCTACCTTAATAACATGTTTTTCATAACTTCAAACATAGGTGATTATATGTCTACAGAAAATAGTATTGTTAATGATTTTAGTGGGAAAACGAAGACTCTTGGGTGGGATATTATTGCTGCCTATGATAGAACTAAAATAAATATGCTATTTGAACAGCAATATGTGAGAAAAGTGAGTGAAGGTACACATTTTTCTCCTATTTGTTGGGAAAGTGGAAATAAAAAGATAAAATTTGATAATTTGACATTGGGAGTGCCGTTAATTTCCTTTGAAAATTCATCAATTGAGAGTTCTCAGGCAACGGTAAAATTAAACTTTATTTCTGGCACGATAGTAGAACTTTATGATGATGGTAGAGTAAAGAATTATCAAAGAATTACACCGAATAATGATTACCATATGACGATAACCGTAAATTTGATTGCGGGAACAGGCTCTGTTGGTAATGATGGGAAAGTTGTTGTTGAGTTTAAAAAAGGAGATTTGAGTGTAGTCAATGTTATTGACGATGCGCCAGCAGAAGTAAAAGAGTTTTTCCGTAATTGGCTTAAAAATAATGATGTAACTTATGAGTTAGGTATTTTGAAGCTGGATAATACGGCTGGACTGGTTCCAAAAATGTTTAAAATTAGAACCCAACCTGCACCCGATGCTAATTTACGTAGTTCTGATAATTATGGTCATGGGGCGGTGTTGTTATTTATTGCAACAAACTATAATCCTAACGGTGGAGTATTACCAACTAACTCAAATAATTTTCCTTATTTGATACCGGATAATCGTTCTGCGATGCTAATTATCAGTAATAAGACACTTTTTGAGAATATTCTTAAGCCGCAATATGAGAGTTTATTACCGAGTTCTACCGGAGTAGAATTAGAGCTGGTAAGTCTCGATAGTCAACAAAATGATTCAGCCAAATATTTGAATATAAAAAACGGATATTCTGAAAGTGATAAACCTGTACAATATGAAAAAGGATCTTATACAGTATGGACCGGATTGGTTAAATATAATGGTGCCACTAATATTTGGCCAGAGAAGGTGAAAGTCCCTTATTCTGGAATGTATATTAAGCCTGAGAAGGAAAAAATTATCTTTTCTGGAGTAAGTAATAATGGTCAATCTTATCATTTTGCTCAGAAAGTGGGTATTATGAAAGATGGCATACTTGGTTATTATGATAAATCGAAAATTGATTTCTATGTTGATGGATCGATAGATATTACACCTACAGTTATATCTAATGATGAAATCAAGTTGGAATCACATTATGGAATGGGTGTTAAATATGATGAACAAGGCCCATCTGGTTGGGGAAGTCTTATAGGCCCTGATTTTCAATCACAGTTTATTGATAAAACAGCGGAAATTGTTAAAGGCGCCGTTGAAACGGATTTAGCCAACGTATCTAAAATTAAGTTAAATAGTATAAGTCTATTTGCAGTTAATCATCTTCTGTTCCCTGAAAGCAATTATCTTGAGTTTGATAAAGTGTATGTGCCTGGGGATATGGTGCTATTTGGTGATATTTCTCCAACATCAACCGCTTTTAAAATCAATGATCTTCAATTAACTATGCCAGTGAAAACTAAGCATAAATTTACAATCAACACCAATGCAGCGGTAAATTGGTCCATCACTCCAGCAGAATTGGGCAGTATTGATGCTAATACGGGAGATTATACGGCACCAACTAAGATAAAAGGGAATAGTCAAATTGTGACAATTACTGCGACAGACTCAAAAGCAAACGCTAAAGCTTCTGCGGTTGTCACTCTGTTGCCTTCCTCAGTATCGGTTAGCCCTTCTTTTGTTGTTATCAATGAGAATGATGTTAATAAGGAAGCCAATTTTACTGTTTATGGCAATAAGAAAGTGAATTGGAGTGTGGAAACGGGTACTGGCTATGGTGTTGTTGATGCGAATGGCAAATATACGCCTCCAGCTTCTTTCCCGGCCGGATATAATATGGTTACGGTGACGGCTATTGCTGATAATGGTGATTTAGATAAAGTTAATATTCTGCTTATTAGTAAAAGTACCATAGCTGAATTCAAGATTGATCCTAGCTATAATCAAGAGTTATTAACACCTGATGCCGTAATGAAGTTCTCTTCTGTCGGTAATGATTTGACTTCTCCAAGTGAATGGAGCCTCATGCCTGCAAGAGGAAATATTAAGGTAGGTGAACCAGAAGTTACAAAAGATGAGTTTGGTAATGACATCGAAAAGTATACTGCAACTTATACTGCACCAAATGATATTACCCGTTCGGAAATTGTTTTACTCAGAGTGACACATAAAAATAAACCCAATCGTGCGGGCTATGCTCTGATTACACTTGAGCCGAAAATCAGTTGATAACTAACTGTCTTTAATAACCATCAGATGATGCAATAAACTTCTTATTCTTTATTGCATCTCTATTGCATCTCTGTTCTTAAGCCTATTATCGTTTTTAGATAAAACACCCATCCATATATTTCCAATAAATAAAGGCAATCCTATGAATCATGATATCAGCCCGTTGCTAAAGAAAATAGGTAATAAATATAACTTCACCGATAAAATAATTGAATTAGGTTATAAATCTGTTTTTGATATTATAAGAATTCCCCGTAGTCTATTTTTAAAGAAGTATAATTCAAATCATCAGGTAGCAAATATTTATGATACGGCAAACAGCTATGCTATACAAATAGCCCGTAAATTTCGCCAGCAGCATTACACTCATAATACATATGCCAGAAGTTATTCTTCGCTTTCATTAAAAGAAGGTCCTCAATATCAATCCTTATTTCAGGATAACTGGCAGCAATATTGTCCAAATGGCGCGCCGGAAGCAAATAATTCACCGGTTGCTTATTTAGCAGAGATTTATAAGTTAGCGATGGATATTGAATCCAACGCGGGTGATGAGGCCATTAAAATGGATGATCGCCGCTCTGATTTAGCGCATTTAATGCTGGATGAAGTCAGTATTAATCAAGAGGTTTCAACACTGTCATTGGTTAATACTATGCTAAGTCAACGTTTGGAAGCTATGCTAAAGCAGCAAGGAAAGACCAATTTATCCAGTTATGATCTTTTGGCTAATGTACGTTATCCATTCCAACTCCCTTATGATTATGCGCAAAACCAAATTAATCTAACATTTGATAATAAAAAACTTTTTTGTTTGGAAATGATGCAACAGACAGACAAGAGTTATCCTTATTTTCTTAAATCTAATCTGAATACTGCTAATGGAGGATTTATTGCGCCTTTAGCAAATCAATTAGGTATTTGCCAACAAAAAATAATTAATGAGCCGTTAAACCCATCTAATGGTCAATTCTATCAAGATAATTATGGCGTTAATAGTGCAGACTTACTTGAATTGTTATCGACTTTTATTGCACAAACAACTCTTTCTGTTGCAGAAGTTGAGCAATTATTATGTATAAAAGGAATATCTACCAATAAAGGGACGGCATTAGAACAGAATAACGTGAGATTATCTAAAAATGTGCTTAATTTAACTATGCCTGCGGCTCCTTATAGTTATGGCGCCGTTTTTATTAATGGGCCAAATACAAAAGAGAGTGATTTTTTACATTTGTATCGTGAGTTTTCCTCAAATGATCATTTGCCACAAGAGATAAATAAACTATCCGGTGTGAATCATGAACGCTTTGATAGATTAAATCGCATGATACGATTGTGGAAATGGGTTAATTTACCGGTAGATAAAATTGATTTATTGGTAACTTCGACGATGCGGGCAGAAGGGGATGCAAATAAACAATTACAGATGAATGATAATACCTTACGTATGTTAGGAATTTTTCATCATTGGAGTAAAAAATATCATATTTCACCTGATGATTTTGCCGCGTTGATATATCAAATTACCCCTTTTTCGACGGGTACAGCCATTCCTTTCTTCGATCAGATTTTCAATTCATCTTCGTTATTTGATACGCCATTGGTAATTGATGATCGTGAGTTTTATTCGGAAACAAAACAGGATGATAAGATTATTAGCAAGTTATGTGCTGGCTTGAAAATTGAAGCGAAAGATTTTGCTCTATTAGCGCCATTAGTTGCTGAATCGATGGGTAAAAAGAGTTTGACATGTTCACTTTCTGTTATCTCTGCGTTTTATCGTATTGTGCAATTATCGAGAATTTTGGGGTTAACACCACAGGAGGGGGTGGTTCTTTTAACGCTGATAGGGGGAAATAAAGTATTAAAACAGGTCGCGGGTATTCCTTATTTATCGCAATCAGGAAATAATAGGCAAACAGATATATTGGATATTATGATTGCAATGGAGCAAGCCACAGAATGGTTGAGAATAAATAAATTATCTGTTGGTACTCTTCAACTATTCTTATTACCGGCTAACCAAGTTGTGATGACCGGAAATGCAGCGCAGGTGGCATTTATTAATCAAGTTGGACTGCATCGCAATTCAGAAATTTTAACTCTGGAAAGTTTATCATCAAATATCTTACCAGCATTAGATGATAATGGTGATTTGATTGATTGGTTAACCCCACGTCAAACTGTTTTAAATGCGGTATCTCATCAAAAATATGGTTTAGTTAAGCCTGATGTTAATATTATTGATGAAATTAATAAATCAATAAAAAGTATATTACTTGACGAAAAAGTCAAAGTATCTATTACTGAGCAATGGACTGCAATTATTATTCAAACTCAATCAGCACAAAATGCAATATCAGCCAGTATGTTGGCAAATGCATTTCAGTTATCACAACCATTTCCGTTATTTATTTTAAATTGGATCGGCTCAAGTAGTTATGATTTTTTGTTAAAGTCATTTGAACTGTTTGATAACAAGAATTTACAGCCAGAGGTGATCGGTCAGGATTATTTGATACTGATGTATGATTTATCGCGATATATTTCAGTGATTAAGACTTTCCGATTGAGTACTGTGATGTTGAATCATTTTTCTGAACATCCTGAATGGTTTAGCTGCCAGAATACGCAACTTTCTTTATCGGTTATTTATTATTTCAGTCGCTACCGAGATTGGATGCAATTAGCTGCTTGTTTAAATAACCCGGAAGATAAAGTATTGCGTTATTTGCAGCTAGTCAATATTGATGGTCAAAATAACGATAAAGCTAATATAGTGAAAATATTGACTGAACTATTATCATGGCAGAATGATGAAGTGCTATTGGCTAATTCATATGTTGTTGGCAAGGAAGATAATACAGCAAAAACATTGGCCGAAATAGATACCATGATGAGACTTAAAGTTTGGTCTGAGGAAATGGCGCTTTCCATGCGTTCATTATTAGCGACAATAAATATTAATGATCATTCCTCTTATGAGGATTATAAACAGGTTGGTATAGCGATGGTAGCAACTCTGTAAAAGTAATTTTCATGGTGGAATAAAAAATTTTAATAGAGGTTCAGGATATGAAAAATATTGTTTCTAAAAAATTAGCTGAGAATGTTCGTGATGGATTGGTGAGTTATTACTTGGGGCATATTGCAAAAACAGCTAATGTACCCGATTTAAAAACGCCGGATGATTTGTATCAATATTTGCTTATTGACAATCAGGTATCTAGTCAGGTTAATACCAGTGTCGTTGCACAAGCGATTTCCAGTGTTCAGCAATATATTAATGGTATTATGCTTAACATGGAACCGGGGTATGATTATCAATATGAAGATAAAGTAGAAAAATGGAATAATGTTTTAAGCCAATATAATATTTGGGCTGGTTTTCAACAATTATGGAATTATCCAGAGAATTATATTAGTCCTATATTGCGTCAGAATAAAACAAGTGATTTTAAGGAGTTAGAGGATAATTTAAATAAAGGTAAATTGAGTGACGAGGTTGTTCAGGAAGCCATATTGAATTATTTAAATAAATTTGAAGAGATAAGTAACTTAGAGTTAATGAGTGGCTATATCAATACGACTAAAAAATTGGCTCCCGCTCAAGCTGAATATTATTTCATTGGTAAGATGAATATCACGCCAGGCCAATATTATTGGCGATCGCTGAATATGGCTAATCGAAATATGCAAGATGTCATTAATCCTACCGCTTGGAAAGAATGGGAGAAAATTGGCATTCCTGCTACTGGGGAAGTGATTAAGATCCGGCCAATTGTTATTGATGGTCGTCTTCATATTGTCTGGTTGGCATATGAAGCTGATAATAATAAACAAGAAAATTATTATAGTATTAATTTGATCTATCGAAAATTTAATGGTGAATGGAGTCTTCCAAATAAATTACGTACTTTTACGGGTGATAAGAATAAAGTTAATAGTGGTTTTGAACTAATTGCATTAATGGATTTGCGAGCTGAACCGGTATTAGTTATTTCTGCTATTTATAAAACAGAAAAATCAAATGATAATATATCAAAAGAAGATCATCATCCGTACTCTTGTAATTTACTATTTAACGAAGTTCCTGTGCCTTTGGTTGGTGATAAGTTATTAGATCTCTATATTTATCAACAGATTAAATCTAATCCTACGGAAGATCTCGCACAATCCAATATGTTGTCAGCTTATTTTGGCGATACTTATAAATTAGTTGATAAACCGGTTTATCAGGAGTCAGGAAGTCATCCTGGGCTTGCGACAGGGAAAATAACACTATTTGCTGAAATGGGGAGTAGAAAACTACGTCTCAGTGGTAATAATAGTTTGTCAATTGGGAAAGAGGTTATTAAATCTGTAGTATGTGATATTGATCTTAAAAGTAAATCGAGTGAAGCAGGAAAGGTTAATATTTCACTCGCTGATGGCACTAAAGAAAATAATGGAAAAATAACCGTTTCTGTCGTGGTGACTATTAATGATAATAGTTATGCATCAGGTGACTATTTTTATATTATGTTTAATTCTAGTCAGAGTGGTTATCCTGAGTTGAATGTTAATTTTTCTGAATGGGGACAAAAGCAAGGTAATGCTTATCATTTTACCAAAGAAATGGCAGTGCCATTGTCTGGATTGCAAGAGGCTAAAGTATTCAGTTCAGAGATTAATAAATCTGGTGGTAAACTTGTTGCATCTGGAGATGGAACGCCAAAAGTAGATATTGATCATTCAGGTTATCGGGAGGCTGATTTCTGTTTATGGCATACTAAGGGGGGGAGCGATAGTTTATTATATTCGAAACGCCAATTACTCAATGGAAATAGCATTATTCCTACGGTAGAACTTGATCTCGATGAAATAAATGGTAATGATTCAAGTGTATTTTTAAAATTAGGTTATAAGAAAGAAGGGGAAGATGCGGATTTAGGTTATAATTATTATGAAGTTAAACTAAGTAAAACTCCCTATCCTAATTTGCTGTTGGCCTATGATAAAAAAACGCAAGCACAGTATTTTGATATTACTGAATTACAATTTAAATATCGATCTATCAGATTAAATACCCTATTTGGTAAGGAGCTTATTGCGCGGGCTAACCATTCTATTGCAGATGTATTGAGTTGGGAGGCGCAACATATTAAAGAACCGCCTATTCCGGGGAGTAATGAAAATAGTGATTCGGCGCTTAACGGAGCAAATAGTATTTATTTCTGGGAGCTTTTCTTCCATGTGCCTTATTTAGTTGCGTATCAACTCAATGCTTCACAACAATATCAGGATGCTCAAAACTGGTTGCACTATATTTTCAACCCAGGAGTAAAAAATAAGGCTAATGGTAGCCCAAGCTATTGGAATTGCAGCCTGTTAGCGGTTTCTCAAGATAGCTCAGTACAACTAATAAAAGGATTACAAGATCCAGATGCAATAGCTTATGCCGATCCGGTACATTATAAGAAAGCCATATTTCAAATGTATGTGCAGAACTTAATTGATTTTGGTAATAGTTTTTATCGCTTTCTGACCAATGACGGGCTTAATAATGCTAAATTACGCTATCTTCAAGCGCAGCAATTACTTGGTCCCAGACCTGATTTTGATTTAGTCAGTCATTGGCTACCGATTGAATTGGCAGATGTCACCTCTTCAAAGAATAATAAATTACGCGAATTTGAGAGTAATATTGATCCTGATATATTAATTGATCTACCAACGACTAAAGTCAGTGCTCATACGGCGGTGGATAATGCGATATTCAGAGTGCCTTTGAACAATGATTTACTGCGGTATTGGGATATTTTATCCAGCAGATTTTATAATTTGCGTCATAATTTAACTTTAGATGGTAAACCTTTGTCGTTACCATTATATGCAACACCTGTCGATCCAAAAAATTTGCTCGCTTTAGTGGCAAATGGTGGATCATTATTGGCAGCAAGTAGCACGGCTATTTTGAATATACCGCCTTATCGTTTTCGGGCATTATTACCCAGTGTTTATCATGCGGTAGATACATTAAGTCATTTTGGTGATTTACTCTTGAGTGCGCAAGAACGTAAAGATCGTGCGGAACAGGAAGAGTTGAATCAATTACATTTGAAAGAGTTAGCTGTTTTCACCATTTCATTGCAGAAAGATGCTGTCGCAATTGCTGAAAAAGGGAAAGAGGCATTATTAAAAAGTCAGCAGACATTACAACAACGGATTGATCATTATAAGGCGCTTTATGATGAAAATATTTCTACCGATGAAACCAATGCTCTGAATTTACAAGGTACGGCAAAAATTATTTCTTCTGTTGAAGAAGGAATGTTAACTGCCGCCGGTGCCGCTTCGCTGATACCTAGCATTGCGGGAACATCATTTGGCGGGCAACGATGGCATATGCCGCTTGTTTGTTCTGCGGGTATTACACGTACTGCATCATTAATTATGCAAATGGCGAGTGATACATTAAGTATTAAAGCGGGTTATAACCGGCGACGTGAAGAGTGGGAGATTCAATATAAACAGGCGGAAAGTGAGCTGGAAATGTTGAAAAAACAGCTTGAACAGCAAGAGGCGCAAATTTCCGCCGCGAATACAACATTACAACAATCTCAGGCTCAACTGCAAAAAGAGCAGGATATGTATCAGTTTCTTACCGTGGCTAGGATAACGAAATCTTCGCTTTATCAATGGCTGAATGATCAGATGATGTCATTATATCGTCAGGCTTATGATGCGGTGCTTTCGCTATGTTTAAATGCACAAGCATGCTGGCAATATGAAATGGGGGATTTTACCACACAATTTATTGTGCAAAATGGTTGGGACGATAACCATAATGGTTTATTGGTAGGAGAAAAAATTAAACTGAATCTATTTAAAATGGAGTCGGCTTATTTGAATCGTAATGAACGTCGTCTAGAATTAACTAAAACGATCTCGTTAAAAAATCTATTATCTGATACGAAAAAATGGCAAGATATTCAATCTGAACTTAAAACCGGTGAAGGAATTACATTTATACTGAACGAGAAATTATTTGATCAAGATTATGCCGGGCATTATTTACGTCAGATCACGTCTGTATCGGTCACGCTGCCGACATTAATTGGTCCTTATCAGGATATTAAGGCGACTTTAACTCAAACCAAAAGTTATACATTGAAAACACCGGATATTAATGGTGTGAAATATTTACTTTCAAATAAAGAAGGCGATAATAAACAGATTGTCACGAATTTGAGAGCCAGCCAACAAATCGCACTTTCATCAGGGATTAATGATAGCGGTACATTTAATCTTAATTTTGGTGATGATCGTTATTTACCTTTTGAAGGAACGGGTGCGGTTTCTGACTGGAAACTCACCTTCCCATCAGCGGCAACAGACAATATACAGCGAGATATTCTGGATAATTTGACAGATATTATTTTACATGTACGTTATACCGCGAAGGATGGTGGTGAGGCATTTGCTGGTCAGGTAAGAGAACTACTTAAATAATACGTTTATACCCGTCATCTTTCAAGTTGCCTCTTTGTTGGCTGCACTCGCTCACCCCGGTCACATAGTTTGCTATGCTCCCGGGGATTCACTCCCTTGCCGCCGCGATGCATCTTGAAATCCATAGGGTATATTTGTCGCTGTTTTTGTATTGAATCAGGAGCCTGGGAAATTTAATTATATTATTTACCAGGTTCTTGCTGTTTTAGTCGAGAATTAGATCATGATGAACAATACGTTAAAAATTGACGGCCATGTGGCTGTTATCACTTTTGATCCAGAAATCGAGATGTTTCGTGGTGAATTTGTTGGGTTGAATGCGGCGCAGACTTTTACGCCTATAGCGTCGATGAGTTGAAGAAAGAAGGGACTAAATCTTTGGCGATCTTCTTTGATGAGTGTCAAAAAGAGGGTATAGAACCTTATAAATTGTATAGCGGTAATGAAATCAGGGGTTTTTAAGTAAAAGTGAAATTCAGTGTGTTAAGCGCTGGATTTCACTTTTGAGAGAGTTAAACGGCAGGTAATGTGGTTAAGGAGACTTCCGGCTCGCTTATCTCGATATTCCGGATATATACACCAGCATGAGCCATCATCATAATCAGTTTATCCACACTGAAAAGCTGTATTTTCCCCCTGGTAAGTTCTGAAACACGGGGTTGGGTAATCCCCAGTAATTTAGCGGCTTCAGCTTGGGTAAATTTCCGTTTTGCTATCCATGCATTGAGAATATTTATTAGTTGAGCACGGATCTTCATGTTTTCGGCCTGTTCTGGTGTATCACTGATCGCGTCCCATACGCTTTCAAAAGTCTGTATTTTCATAATTTCCGCCCCTGTATCAGTGTCTTAAAGCGTTTTCTGGCAAGTTCCACATCTTGCTTACTGGTTGATTGTGTTTTCTTTTGGAAACAGTGCAGTACATAAACCGCTTCCTCAAATTTAGCGATGTACATCGCTCGATAAATACCGTTCTCGTCCCTTACACGAATTTCGCGAACGCCAACTCCTACAATAGTTAATGGTTTCCAGTCATCTGGCTCCAGCCCCTGTTGTATACGATCAAGCTGAAACCCGATGTCCTGTTTGGCGTCTTCGGGAAAAGACCGTAAATCGTCAAGGCTGCTGTCGATAAAACTAAGACGTTTCCGCATTTGATATCCATTATACTAAATTTCGTATATTTAATCATACGTTTTTTTGTATATAAGGCCAGGATAATTTTGAAAATAAAAAAATGAGGGTGTTGATTTGGTCATTGAAAAGCATTCTTGAGGATTATAGGCCGCCATTTGGCGGCCTCTTGATCTAAAAGTCAGGATTTTTTGTAATCAAACTCACTGCTGCTTTTCTCGGCTAAAATAAACATCCCAAATGGATGAATTTCCAGATAATAATTATCGCCAACATCGGGTTGCAATTGGGTAGCGTTAATCTGTAACAACAGAGTTTGCCCTTGCCAATCGACTGTGACTTCATATTGTGGCCCCATGTAAGCCACATGGCTAATGGTGCAGCGTTGGTTGCTATTTCCATGATGGCTCAGGGTAATCGCTTCTGGTCTGACGCCTACCGTTACCGATTGCCGGTTGGTGGTGAAGTTTGCTGGTCGTGGCAGGCGATATTGGAAAATTTCAACATAACTAGTACCCAAAGTCGCCGGGAAGATATTGGCATCTCCCATAAAACTTGCCATAAACTCAGACGCCGGTTGGCGATAGAGTGTTTGTGGCGTGCCAATTTGCATGATTTTACCTTTATTCATCACCAGTACCGCATCGGAAACTGCAAATGCTTCACTTTGATCATGGGTAACGTATAGCGAGGTAATATTAAATTGCTGCTGTAATTCGCGGATTTTCTCGCGCATACTGCGGCGCAGATTGGCATCAAGGTTACTCAGCGGTTCATCGAAAAGTAACACTTTAGGTTTGAGGATCAGTGCGCGAGCGAGAGCGACACGCTGTTGTTGACCGCCGGAGATTTGGTCTACGTAACGATCTTCAAAGCCGCCTAAGTCCACCAGCTCCAGCGCCTCTTTAACCCGTTCCCGTATTTCTGCTTTAGGCCGCCCTAGCATTTTCAGCCCGTAGCCGATATTTTCCCCCAGTGACATATGCGGGAATAGGGCATAGGACTGAAAGACCATGCAGATATCTCGTTGCTGAATAGAGCGATCTGTGACGTCTTCACCGTCAATGAAAATTTTACCTGCGCTAGGTTTCTCCAGCCCGGCAACCAGACGTAATACGGTGGTTTTACCGCAGCCGGATGGCCCTAACAGTGTCACCATATGTCCCTGCGGAATAGATAGCTCCAGATTATCGATCACGGTGTTGCTACCGAACCGTTTGGTTACATTTTTCAGTTCGACAAAATTTTGTTGTGTCATGTCGTCACTCCGTGATTACTGTGTATTTTTGGCTTTGGAACGCGAGATCCGCGCTTCGCCAATCAGGTAGTCAAATAAGAAAATAATAGCCAGCATAACCACAATCAGGATCGAGCCATAAGCGATAGCCACTCCGTATTCGCCATCTTCCACTCGATTCAGAATATAAGAGGTTGCTACGCGGGTGTCTGGTGTCACCAGGAAGACAATCGCGCTGACGGTGGTAATTGCGCGAACGAAGCTGTAGATCAGCGCAGATAAAATCGCCGGGCGCAGTAAGGGCAACAGGATATGGAAGATGGTTTTCATCGATCCGGCACGCAGGCTGAGTGAAGCTTCATCCAGTGATTTATCAATTTGTCCAAGACCGGCAATCCCTGCCCGGATACCCACCGGTACATTGCGCATGGTCATGGAGATAATGACGATTGCCGCAGTTCCGGTGAGATAAAAAGGTGAATCGTTAAAGGCCAGAATGTAGGAAACCCCGGCGACGGTGCCCGGTACGGCAAAGCACAGCATGGTAGTGAATTCGATGGTTTTTTTACCGCGAAATTCCTGACGTACGACAATGTAGGCAATTAGCAAACCGAGGATGGCGGTAATGGGGGCCGCGATACCGGCGTAGAGCAGGGTATCCAGTAATGATGGCCATGCGCCGTCGTGCATACCTTGACCGAACAGTTTGATAAAGTTATCGAAGGTCAGGGTGTAATCCACGCCCCAGTTAACGGTGAAACTGCCGTAGAAGATGCTGCCGTATAACAGAATGTTGAACACAACCCAGATAAATAGAATGGCACAGACGCCCCAAACCAGTGAAGTTGGCAACGGTTGTACATCACCACGGTAGGATTTGCCGGAAACCGTGACGTAGGAACGTTTACCAATCCACAGATATTGCACGCAGAAGACCAGTAGCGAGAAAACCAGCAGCGAAGCGCCGAGAGTACTGGCGGCTTGATAGTCGAGTTGAGAACCGGTGATATAGAAATAGATTTGGGTCGCCAGTACGTCAAAGCTACCGCCCAGTACCAGTGGGTTACTGAAATCCGCCAGCGACTGGACAATGACAATCAGGAAAGAGTTCGCCAGCGCCGGTTTCAACAGTGGGATAAAAACATTGAAGAACGTCTGATAGCGATTGGCACGCAGAGTATAGGCAGCTTCTTCCAATGAGGGATGGATGGTTTTGATAGCGCCATCAAGGATCATAAATGCCATTGGGGTGAAGGCCAGAACTTGCGCCAGCCAGATGCCGGTAAAGCCATATAGCCAGTTGGTGTTGGTTAGGCCAAACCAGGTTGCCATAAATTCAGTGATATAACCGGAACGGCCCATCATCAATGTGACGCCTAAACCGACAACAAACGGTGGTGTGACGATAGGTAAGATAGAGAATACCCGGCCAATAATCGCGGAGCGGCGGGCGATGCGGGCGGTATAAATTGCCAGCACCAGCCCGAAGAAGGTGCAACCTGCGCCAACCGCCAGCGAAAGCAAAACAGAGTTGATGATAACCTGAATAATGTGTGCTTGCCCTAGGATCGATATAAAAGCAAATGGGGCAAACTGACCGGCATCATCCGTAAACATCGGAATAAAGATAGCAATACTTGGATAAAGGATAAATATGCCGATGAGGGCAATAACCGTGACTAATGAGCCGATAACAAAACTATCACCACCTAGCCACTCAAGGCGAGACAGGGCTAGAGTAATAATCGCGCCCAGCGAGATAAACAGGAAAATCGTCGAGTAGCCTAGCCCACGACCGATAATCGCTGCGCTGATAACGACAAATAGCGCACATAATAAGGCATAACCTGCATCAAAATAGTGGCGGCTATGCTGATTGCGGTTTGCTGGTGTCAGTGGACGTAGTAGCAGCACTGAGGGCAGCAGGAACCACAGTAAGCCGATGTTTAATCCATTCCAGCCATAAGCGGCGAAGAGTTCATCTTGAGTAGATTCGAAAAGGCCGTAGTCCAGGCTCCATGATGGCAGAAGCGCGAAGGCCAGCCACATCAGAGCAATCCACCAGAACACGGCATCCTGCTTTTGTCTGATAGGCAGGGTAAAGGCGTGAGACATAATTTCCTTCCGTTTTATTATTGTGTGGTAGCAGCAGTAAAGCAGTAAGAAGCTATCCTTTAAGGCATTATTGGCGCGGGAAAATAAAATAGCCTGACGGATAGCTTCTTAAGGGCGGGAAATGCTCCGCCCTTGGCTGGCTTTATTTAGCCATTTTCACTTCTGTCACCCATTTGGTAATTAACTCTTTGCGTACATCACTGGCGCCATATTTATCCATGTCGTAATTGATTAGTTTCAGATCGGATAATTTAAGTGCCAAAGGAGCCGCTTTCGCCTTGGTGTTGGTCAGGATCTGATAAGCTTTCCCTTTCTTCCAGCTCAATTCTTGTGCTTCTTTGGATAACACCCAGTCAACAAACAGTTTGGCGTTGTCCATATTGCGGGCATTTTTGATGATACTTACGCCGCCGATTTCATAACCGGTACTTTCACATGGCGCGATAAGTTTTAGTGGTGCGCCATTTTCTACTTCCAATGAGTAATCATGCAGGAAACCGATACCAATTGCGGATTCGCCACGGGCGGCATTGCGTGCTGGAGCAATACCGGATTTGGTGTACTGAGAAATATTGGCGTTGAGTTTTTTCAGATAATCAAATGCCTGATCTTTGCCCCATAACTGAACGAAGGTTGCTAACGCAGTGTAAGCGGTGCCTGAACTTTGAGGATCGGCAATCTGAATTTCGCCTTTATATATCGGTTTGGTGAGATCTTTCCAACAGGTTGGAATCGGCAGATTTTTCTCTTTTAGACGTTCAGTGTTGACGCCGTAGCCAAGAATACCGACATAAACGGCGGAGCTGTAGTTGCCTTTACGTTTAGCCGGGTCGCGGAACTGCGGCATGATTTGCGTCAGATTAGGGGATTTGTAAGGCTCTAGCAGATCCATCTCTCCCGCTTGAGATTGTGGGTCCAGAGTCCCGCCGTACCAGACATCCGCTTGTGGATTGCGTTTTTCGGCTTCAATTTTTGCCAAGGTACTGCCTGAGCCATTACGGACAAAAGTGGTTTTTACATTGTATTTTTCACCGAATGCTCTGGTTTCAGTTTCACACATAGCGTTAGTGGCGCTGCAATAAACGATCAATCGTCCGGCAGCTTGAGCGCTGTTGGTAAATGCAGCAACGACCAAACCGGCTGCGATAAGTGTAGAGAGAGGTTTCAGTTTCATTGTCTTATCCTTAGTATTCAAAACTGCTTATTATTAGAAAGTAGCGATGCTACTCCATGTTCCCTTTTGCTAACGTCGGCCATTAACAGTGGCATCAACAGCAGACCCATCATGGCGGCTGCGGCGGTGAGCAGGGCGAACATCCCTGACCAGCCATAGTGGGCAACCACTTGGCTTAGAGGCCAACCTGCGATTGCCGCGCCCAGGTAGGCGTACAATCCCAGATAACCCGTGACAGTGCCGGCGGCTTGTTTATGGCAATATTCTGTTGCTGCCAGCCCAATTAGCATTTGCGGGCCAAATACAAAAAAACCGATACTGAAAAAACAGGCTGCCAACAGCGCGTAGTGATGAATGGGAGTCAGCCACAATGCGGTGACAGCCATGAACAGTCCAAGCGCAAATAGCAGAATCATTGGCGCGCGTTGGCCGCGGAACAGTAAATCAGATCCCCAACCGGAAAATAGGGCGCCGGTTAAACCACCGAGTTCAAACAACGAGAGCGTCGCATTGGCACTGAGCAGATTGGCGCCATGTGTTTCCGACAACCACAGATTTCCCCAATCGTTAATCGCCATTCTGATGAGATAGACCAGAATGTAGGAGAATCCTAGCAACCAGATAGTTCGGTTAGTTAAGATCGTATCCCGCAATATCTGCATCATCGGCATGGGGGGCGATAGCTGTTCGTGTCGAAGCTCCAGTAAATCCTGCCGCCACTGCCCCACACTGGGCAAACCTTGTTGTCGTGGTATGCCGCATAACTGATGGCAGAGCCAGATGCCTAATAAAATGCCGATAATTCCCGGCATCATCAGTGCTGTTTGCCAGCCGTAACTTGTCGCCAGAAAAGCGGCCAACATTGGGACGGTAATGCCGACAATATTGATGGATGTATTCCAGCATCCCCACCAGAAGCCCCGTTCATTGCGGGAATACCAGTGTGTCAGCAATCTGGCGCAGGGCGGCCAGCCCCATCCCTGAAAGAAGCCGTTTAGTGTCCAGATGATCAGCAGTGCGGAAAATGATGAGCAGAAAGCAAAGATAATGTTTAACACACCTGTCATCACTAATCCGGCGCCCATAAACCAGCGATAACCGGTGCGATCATGAAATACGCCGGAAATAAATTTTGAGCTGCCATAAGCCAGATAGAACAGACTGGTTATCCAGCCGATATGTCCTTTATCCAGTCCTAATTCCGATTGCATAACGGGCATGACGAAGTTGAAGCTTTTTCGCGTCAGATAAAATGCGGCATAGCCAATGATCATGGAAATTAGCAGACGACCACGCCAGCGGCGATAGTGTTGTGAAATCTGTTCCTGGCTGGTGGCTTGCATACCCGGTTCCTCCATGAAAAAGGGAATGTAAAGAAAAATTAATGAAAATGGATGAGGTAAGGTTTTAGTCAACTAGGAATAATTCTTATTTATGCCTGATTTTCATCAGAATTTGTGGGCAGGTTAACAGTTATGCGTGTGCCGTTATCATTACTTAATTGCCAATCTCCCCCTAATGCACGGATACGTTCTTCAATACCCTGGAGGCCAAATCCGCCTTTTATTTTGTCTTCTGTAATGCCGATGCCGTTATCACTAATTCTGAGTTCAATCACATCCCGGTGTTGTCGCAGGATGATAGCGATTCGAGTCGCTTGAGCATGCTTGCTGATATTGTTCAGTAACTCTTGAACCAGACGGTAGAGGGTAAAAACCACCGTTTCATCCGTTGGATTTTGAGGAAGCTGGTAATCCAACTGGCAATCAATATTTTGTTCTTTAAACGCAAATTCATGGATCAAATGGTGAAGTGCTTTTTCTAAGGACATCTCTTCCAGAACCGGTGGGCGCAATTGGCGTAATAATTGACGCGTGGATTGATGAATCTGTTGGGCAAGATGATTGATCTGCTCTGCGATCATTTCTGTTACCGGGGTAGCGGCGGTACGTTTTATCAGCGTTGCCTGAATTTGAATGGCGGTAATATTCTGACCAATTTCATCATGTAACTCGCGGGCAATGCTTTTACAAACGTTTTCTTCTGTGTGAATCAGTTTCTTCATCAGGATACGGCGGGCGGTTAACTCCCGTTCTAGCAATTCACGGTAACGTTGCAAATTTTCAGCGAGCTGTTGCTGACGGCTGATTGCTATCCCCAAGCCCATGCCTAATAAGGACTGAATGGTCAGGAACATTTCCAGTTCGCTTAAGTCGTTAAAAGTACCACTGAATTGCCGAGCTGATGTGATCATTAGACTGCCTAACAGAGCCGCCAGTACGCCGCCTTGCCAGCCATAACGGTAGGCCATAAAGACATTGGGAATAAATATGAGAATGATTAAAAGATTCTCAATTTCTGGTGACATAAAGATCTGAGCGCTTAACCCGAGCAAGCAGAATAGACAGCACCACATCAACAAGGAAGGGCGTAACTGCGGATCAGGATCGCTCGGTTGCAGCATATTTCTTAGATGTTGCTGACGCAGATATTCATGGATCAGATAAACAAAAGGTGACAGCAAAACGCCACCGGTTATCGAGGTGAGAAACAGATGGCTGGCGCCGACAGTCAGCGTAAACCCCAGACAAACGGCCTGTAACACACTATTGGCGGCTACGCCGGCTAGCAGAATCGAGAGCCGTTGCCAATACAGGGTATAGCGTCCCCAGAATTGCTGCACTGTAAGGGCAGGTATTAGGCTGAGAAAGGGTGATAGCAGAATGATATTGTGAGTAATAAGTTGTTCACTGCCGAGCCATAGCAAAATAATAATCTCAGTGGCTAATAAGGTTGGTAAGTAACGACGCCCCAGTAGGATAAACAGTGCCAGCCGCAACCCTTGTGGCAAAAGCAGTGCCGCTTGTTGCCCGTTATCATTCAGGTAGAAGCTGATAGTCCACAGAGCAAGCCAACTCAGTGAATAGAAAAACAGCAGAAAAAGTGATATCAGGCCAAATCGTGATCCTCTGTTCATAAGTTCCCCGTTAGAATCTGGTGTTGCAGAGCGTAATGAACCAGATCAATAGTGCTATTGCACTGGAGTTTGCTAAGAATATTGGCACGATGAACATGAACTGTTTTATGGCTGAGGTTGAGTTGTTCTGCGATAGTTTTAACATTGATGCCATTGATAAGTAGAGAAAATATTTCCCGTTCTCTGGGCGTCAGAATTTGCAGTGCTTTAATCTCTTGTGGTGTCTGACGCAGTGCTTTTAGTGCATCGGCGCACAAGTAGCAACCGCCTTGATGTACGGAACGTACTGCCTGTACTAATTCTTCCGGGCCGCATCGTTTGGTGAGATAGCCGCAGGCGCCGGCATCCAGCGCACTTTGTACAAATGCCGTGGTGTCATAAATACTGAGAATAATGGTACGAAAATCAGGCCGTTTTTGCCGTAACCGGGTGAGCAGGTGTAAACCGCTTTCATCGGGCATATCGATATCCATCACAGCAACGTCAATCGGGTTTCTGAGTAAACCCAACCAAGCTTCTTTGGCATTGGCGTATTGCCCGGCGATTTCAAGATCCTTTTCAAGCGCGAGTAGTTGAGCAAAGCCGGAACGGACCACTACGTGGTCGTCAATAAGTGCAACTCTAATCATAAGTTTTCGTTAATGGATAATGGTTAATGAAATAATTTATATGATGTGCAGGAAAGGCAGGTTGTGCAAATTAATCAACTAAATCTGCAAGAAAGCTAACAAATTTAGTGAATTGTCGGATGACTAAGTAGATGGAGGGAAAGATGGTTTGTTAACTATGAATTTATGCTCTGAGTACTGGCGTGGCGCAAGCCAGAAAAATAGGGATTGGCAAAAACCGCCGTAAACCCTCTCATTGGGTTAGGATTTACGGGGCAATTGTTAAAAAAAGCCTTTTTTATCTATCAGCGTGGTTTTAAAAGCTGGAAAAGATGCCAGGCTAACCACGAAAAAACAGGTAAAAACTTTAATCATCGAAAGTAAAAAGAATTGATTAAGGATTTTTAAAAGCGGGTAAAAAGTCCGATGTCATGCTGATATTGGAAGAGAAAACATCAGAAAAAACAGGTTTTAAATTGATTAAACAAGGTGAAAAAAATAACAGCATTAACCCAATAACAAGAATATATCTTATCAAAATATTTAACAGTATTAACCGCATTAAACCAACTTGCTTAAATAAAATATTTTGCCTGACTGTAACAAGTTTGCGAAAAATCAGAGACTATAGTTGTAGAAAACCAAGCTAGCAACATTAAAAATGATTAAAGAAATTGGCGTTAATTTTAATACCGTTAGCTATCTGCTACCCTCATTGGTTTTAAATCTAAAAAATCAAATATAGAAAAAGGAGAAAATCTAAATATCAGTTTAATGAAAACAAGGAGGTTAAATACGGTTCAGAAAATGTAAAAACCTTTAGATTTACCACAATTAAGTAATAAAAATATTTCGTCATGGCCGATTTACAATTAAAAACAGACAACCACTCAGAATGAAAACTGCTGTACAAGCTTATCATATTTTCAATATTAATTTTTTTAACTTACATTTCCTTTTTACCGGTGATTAATCAACTAAGGATTAAAAAATAGGTAGTCCATTAATGTCAGCTTTTTAAAAGGCATAGAGTGACTAAAAACAACCTATTCCCTGCTATGTTTAATCCACTTATCGGTAAGTCGGTAATACTACACTCCACTTATTTTAGTTTAACTAACCAGCTATGACTATTTAAAAAGACAAACAGGGATAGGTTAAATACTTCATTCAACAGACTGATTTAACCAAGGAAATTAAAGTTTTCAGGAGCGTGATTAATTTAGCTGGATTTAAGCGCTAAAAAGGATTTATCCTAAAACATTAACGGCATTTTTATACTATCAAGCTATTTATTAGTGATTTATAAAGAAAAAACAAAAGGTGATAATTTATAAAAGCTCGCAGAATTGCCAGTAAAACAATATTGGTAAAATCATGTCGGTAAAACAGTGTCAGTCAAAATAAATCGGATATGATTAATGTTCGTTTAAACGTAAAACCACGATATATCATTAATGTTTAAATTTAGTGAAAAGCGGATATCCAAAAGATAAAAAATGGTTAAAACCAGATGCCGATTAAAATCATACGTTTAAAAAATAACTTTTAATCACCGTTTAAAACCTGCTCTGGTTTTATGGGTATTTCAATTAAAGGCTTTATACTCTATGGATTTCAAGTTGCATCGCGGCGGCCAGGGAGCGAATCCCCGGGAGCA
>NZ_JFGV01000071.1:0-27374 GCF_000612035.1 Photorhabdus aegyptia
GGTGAAATTTCCGAAAGAATAGTTTCGTATTGGTACTAAGCGGGACTATATATGCCGAAGATTGGCTATATTCGGGTGTTAATAAATGACCAGAACTGTGGCTTATGAAAAAATGTGTTGATAAGAGTAAATTATGAACTATTTTGCAGGATAAATTTGTAGTAAAAATAACTAATTGAAGGTTTAATTTTATGCCATACAACAAGCACTAATGAGGTTTCATTTTGCATAAAATATAAATTTAATTTATCTTAAAATTAATTACGTTAACTTCATTCCCAAACAAAGTTTAGGTCAGTTATTTTCAAAATAATCAGAAGTAAAATTAAATATGGACAATAAACCCGCAGTTATAAGCTGCGAGTTCTACCATTATCAATTGAGCATCAGCGCTTCTTTTTCTTTCCCTGAACCGCCTTAAAACGTGGATTAGATTTACAAATAACATATAATCGACCACGACGACTTACGATTTTGCAATCCGGGTGGCGAGTTTTTGCTGTTTTAAGTGAACTTAACACCTGCATTTTTATAATCTCTCAATATTATTTATTACCAATAAAACGCCCGAATTTTTTCTGGAATCGCGCAGTACTGCCTTCCTGAGATAAAGTTTTCTGCTTACCCGTATAGAAAGGGTGTGATTCCGATGACACATCAACAGTGACATATGGATATCCTACCCCATTCAAGGTAATTGTCCGTTCTGTGCGAATCGTAGAGCCAATTGTGAAATAAGCATTAGCACTGGTATCGTGAAATACAACTACCCGGTAGTTTGGATGGATATCTGGTCTCATAATTTCGCCAAATTGTAATAATATAACATTACAATAGCGTGATTTATTTTTATCGGCAAGAAAATAATGTAAATTTTCTCAGCTCAAAAAAAAGCCGCCGCGCATTTAATGCACAGCGGCTTTTTTCAACTTCTTATGATAAAACGATTATTCTACGGTCACTGATTTAGCCAAATTACGAGGCTGATCAACATCAGTTCCTTTAATCAGAGCAACATGATAGGAAAGCAGTTGCAGTGGCACGGTATAAAATATTGGTGCAGTCAACTCTTCAACATGTGGCAACGGAATAATCTTCATTCCTTCACTATCGGTAAAACCTGCGTCATGATCAGCAAACACATATAGCAATCCACCACGGGCACGGACTTCTTCGATATTAGATTTCAGTTTTTCTAGCAGTTCATTGTTCGGAGCTACAATGATAACCGGCATATCTGCATCAATCAGCGCTAGTGGACCATGTTTTAATTCACCGGCAGCATAAGCCTCAGCATGAATATAAGAAATCTCTTTTAATTTTAGAGCGCCTTCAACCGCAATCGGATATTGATCACCACGGCCAAGGAACAAAGCATGGTGTTTGTCAGAAAAATCTTCCGCCAACGCTTCGATAATTTTATCCTTCGACAGCATACTTTCGATGCGGCTTGGCAGTGCATGTAATGCATGAACAATTTCTTGCTCCTGCTCTGCATCAACACCTTTCAAACGTCCAAGGTAAGCCACCAGCATCAGCAATACTGTCAGCTGAGTTGTAAACGCCTTAGTTGAAGCAACGCCAATTTCTGCACCGGCTTTGGTCATCAGAGCAAAATCAGACTCACGTACTAAAGAAGAACCCGCTACGTTACAGACAGTCAATGATGTGAGATATCCAAGTTCTTTGGATAAACGCAGCGCTGCTAATGTATCTGCGGTTTCACCCGATTGAGACAAGGTGATCAGTAAGCTTCCTGAACGGCGTGCTGATTTGCGGTAACGGAATTCAGAAGCAATTTCCACATCACAAGGAATACCTGCCAATGCTTCAAACCAATAACGGGAAACCATACCTGCATTATAGGATGTACCACAAGCAACTATCTGAATATGCTCTACTTGAGCTAATAATTTAGCTGCGTTAGGACCAAGTTCAGATAGATCTACCTGCCCATGACTCAAGCGTCTTTCCAGAGTGCTTTTAATCGCCATTGGCTGTTCATAGATCTCTTTTTGCATGTAATGACGGTAGACACCTTTGTCACCAGCATCATACTGGACATTGGATTCTATCTGTTCCCGTTCAACCGGTTCGCCCTGAGCATTGAAAATGCGCACAGTACGACGAGTTACTTCAGCAATATCCCCTTCCTCAAGGAAGATAAAACGACGAGTAACAGGCAATAGCGCCAACTGATCAGACGCCAGAAAGTTTTCTCCAACACCCAAGCCTATAACCAAAGGACTACCCGATCTTGCAGCAATTATTGTTCCAGGATCACGGCTATCCATGATGACTGCGCCATAGGCACCTCGCAGCCGAGGAATAACTCGTTGAATAGCTTCTAACAAAGTACCACCCTGTTTTTGTTCCCAATGAACAAGGTGGGCAATAACTTCTGTATCAGTATCCGAGATAAATTGATAACCGAGTTCAATTAATTGAACTCGCAACTCTTCATAGTTTTCAATAATACCGTTGTGAACAACGGCAATATAATCAGATACATGCGGGTGAGCATTTTTCTCGTTTGGTTCACCGTGTGTAGCCCAGCGGGTATGAGCAATACCTGTCCCACCAAGGACCGGCTGCTTATCAACTTTATCAGCAAGTACTTGTACCTTGCCGACTTCTCGCAGACGGAGCATATTTTTTTCGTTATCAACAACCGCCAAGCCGGCGGAGTCATAACCACGGTATTCCAAACGACGCAATCCTTCAATCAGGATTTCTGCAATATCTCGTTGTGCTACTGCACCAACAATTCCACACATCAGTTTTGTTCCTAAAAATAGGGCTGATGAAAGCCCTTTATATGTCAAGAGCCTGATTGTTTTCCGGTTTTTCCGGTCCCCGAGCCTGTAGAGTGGGGATTATTATTTTATTTTTTTTCCTTCACAGGGCGTTTCCACCCCTGAATATGCGTTTGTTTAGTTCTACTTACTACCAGTTCATTTTCAGCTATGTTTTTTGTCACTGTTGTTCCTGCTCCGATTGTAGCGCCTTTAGCAACAGTCACCGGAGCAACAAGCTGAGTATCAGAACCAACAAAAACATCGTCACCAATAATGGTTTTAAATTTATTAGCACCGTCATAGTTACAGGTAATAGTACCTGCACCAATATTTACATTACGACCAATGTCTGCGTCGCCAAGATAAGTCAAATGTCCAGCTTTAGAACCTTTACCCAGATAAGATTTCTTCATCTCAACGAAATTCCCTACATGGGCTTTTTCAGCGAGTTTAGAACCGGGACGCAAACGTGCAAAAGGCCCAACAGTACAACCCATCTCCATTTCAGAATCTTCAACTATTGTATAGGGGCTAATAATAGAATCATTACCAATGATGCAATTTTTCAACACACAACCGGTACCAATCTGTACGTTATTACCAAGGGTTACATTACCCTCAATAATGACATTAGTATCAATAACCACATCACGGCCATGAATTAATGTGCCACGTAAATCAAAACGGGCAGGATCCAACAACATAACGCCCGCTAGTAATAATTGTTCCGCTTGCTCAGATTGATAAATCCGTTCAAGAGCAGAAAGTTGAAGGCGGTTATTTACACCTTCCATTTCACTCAAGCGAGTTGGATGCACCACTTCAATTTTCCTACCTTCTTTATAAGCTAACGCAATCACATCAGTAAGGTAATATTCACCCTGAACATTGTTGTTATCCAATTGGGACAACCAACGTTTTAAATCACCACCATTAGCAACCAGAATTCCTGTATTTATTTCATTGATTTTACGTTGATCTTCAGTCGCGTCTTTTTGCTCAATGATGCCAGTTACTTCCCCGTTTTCACGAACAATACGACCATAACCCGTTGGATTATCCAAAATTGCTGTTAATAAACCTATACCACCCTCAGGTTTAACCGCTAGTAAGCGTTCAAGGGTATCTGTACCAATAAGAGGTACGTCGCCATACAATATTAAAATATCTTCATCATCAGCGAAATGTGGTGCTGCCTGCTGCATCGCATGGCCAGTTCCTAATTGCTCTGCTTGTAATACCCAATTCAGTGTCTGATTAGAAAGGGTTTGCTTCATCAGGTCACCACCATGTCCATAAACTAGGTGAACATTTTTAGCGCCCAATGCCATTGCAGTATCAATCACATGCTGAACCATCGGTTTACCGGCCAGCAAGTGCAGAACTTTAGGGAGATCAGAGTACATGCGAGTTCCTTTACCTGCGGCAAGGATTACAACACTTTTTGCACTGTTAGACATAAGAAACCTGATAGCTCCAATTTAAGATAAAAAAAGTAAACCTGTTTGCGAGATAAATTACTACATATTTCGCAATACAAAAAAGCCAGTTAGTTTTCACCAACTGGCTTTTTTATTTAACCGCCTGTATTACATCGCTTTTTTTGTCAGTTCGATTACACGAAGTTTTGCAATCGCTTTAGACAATTCAGCAGATGCCTGAGCATAGTCAACATCACCGTGAGAATTACGGATGTGTTCTTCAGCTTTACGCTTAGATTCCAACGCCTTAGCTTCATCCAAATCTTTACCACGGATCGCAGTGTCAGCCAGTACGATAACGCCGCTCGGTTGTACCTCAAGGATACCCCCAGAAAGGTAAATGACCTCTTCTTCACCGAACTGCTTAACAATACGTACCATGCCAGGTTTTATGGCAGTCAGTAGCGGAGCATGCCCTGGATAAATACCCAGTTCACCTTCACTACCTGTCACCTGAATTTTCTGTACCAAGCCTTCAAACATCCGGCTTTCAGCACTGACAACATTCAGATGGTAAGTCATTGCAGCCATGTCAACCTCCGGTCAGCCGTATTAAAGTTTCTTCGCTTTTTCCACAGCTTCTTCGATGGTACCTACCATGTAGAATGCCTGCTCTGGTAGGTGGTCATAGTCGCCGTCTAAGATACCTTTAAAGCCACGGATAGTATCTTTCAGGGAAACGAACTTACCTGGTGAACCAGTAAAGACTTCTGCAACGAAGAACGGCTGAGACAGGAAGCGCTGGATCTTACGAGCACGCGCAACCACCAGCTTATCGTCTTCTGATAGTTCATCCATACCCAGAATAGCGATAATATCTTTCAGCTCCTGATAACGTTGCAGGATAGACTGAACGCCACGGGCAACGTTATAGTGCTCCTGACCAACAACCAATGGATCAAGCTGACGGCTGGTAGAATCCAACGGATCAACCGCAGGATAAATACCCAAAGAAGCAATCTGACGGCTCAGTACTACGGTCGCGTCCAAGTGGGCGAAAGTCGTCGCTGGAGATGGGTCAGTCAAGTCATCCGCAGGTACGTAAACAGCCTGTACGGAAGTGATAGAGCCGGTTTTGGTAGAAGTAATACGTTCTTGCAGAACACCCATTTCTTCCGCCAGAGTTGGCTGATAACCTACCGCTGATGGCATACGGCCAAGCAGTGCGGATACTTCAGTACCTGCCAAGGTATAACGATAGATGTTATCGACAAACAACAGAACATCACGGCCTTCATCACGGAACTTCTCAGCCATTGTCAAACCAGTCAACGCAACACGCAGACGGTTTCCTGGCGGCTCGTTCATCTGACCATATACCAGAGATACTTTATCCAGTACGTTAGAGTCTGTCATTTCGTGGTAGAAGTCGTTACCTTCACGGGTACGCTCACCTACACCGGCAAATACCGAGTAACCCGAATGCTCAATCGCAATGTTACGGATCAACTCCATCATGTTTACGGTTTTACCTACACCCGCACCACCAAACAGACCAACTTTACCACCCTTAGCGAATGGGCAAATTAGGTCCATTACCTTAATACCGGTTTCCAATAGTTCTTGAGAGTTAGATAACTCTTCATAGCTTGGAGCCGGACGATGAATAGCCCAACGCTCTTCTTCACCGATATCGCCTTTCATGTCGATTGGTTCACCCAACACGTTCATGATACGGCCCAATGTCGCTTTACCAACCGGAACTTCAATTGGGTGGCCTAAATCAGTGACACTTAAACCACGGCTTAAGCCATCAGAAGTACCCATTGCAATACAACGAACAACGCCGCCGCCCAACTGCTGCTGAACTTCCAGCACCAGCTTAGCTTCGCCGTTTTGAACCTCAAGAGCATCGTATACTTTTGGTACGGTATCTTGAGGGAATTCGACGTCCACCACGGCGCCGATTACCTGGATAATCTTTCCAGTAGCCATCTTGAATCCTCTACGTAATTCATAAACCTAGCTGTTAAACCGCGGAAGCACCCGAGACAATCTCGGTCAGCTCCTGAGTTATGCTGGCCTGACGAGCTTTGTTATAAACCAACTGCAACTCTTTGATCAGGCTGCCACCATTATCAGTTGCGGCTTTCATCGCCACCATTCGTGCGGCCTGTTCACTAGCCAGGTTTTCAACGACGCCCTGATAAACCTGCGATTCTACATAACGACGCAGCAGTATATCTAGCAACGCCTTAGGATCAGGTTCGTATAAATAATCCCAGGATTTCTTCTTCAGTGTCTCATCATCTCCGGCAGGCAGAGGCAATAACTGAGTAATAGTCGGTTCCTGGGACATTGTATTGATGAACTTGTTTGTCACCACATACAATTTATCCAGACGCCCCTCATCGTATGCCCGCAGCATGATATTCACTGGCCCGATCAATTCGGATAGTGAAGGGTTATCTCCCATGCCTGTTACCTGAGCAACAACGTTGCCCCCAACAGAAGCAAAGAAAGAGGTAGCCTTAGAGCCGATAAGCGCCAGATCACACTGGACACCTTTATCAGACCAGTCTTTCATTTCTGAAAGCAGTTTTTTGAACAGATTAGTGTTCAAACCACCGCACAAGCCACGATCGGTAGAAACAACCAGATACCCAACACGTTTGGTTTCACGCTCTTCAAGGTATGGATGTTTATATTCCAGATTACCTAACGCAAGGTGACCAATCACACTGCGTATGGTGTCTGCATAAGGACGGCTGGCCGCCATGCGATCCTGCGTTTTACGCATTTTGGACGCAGCAACCATCTCCATCGCTTTAGTGATTTTTTGCGTGTTTTGCACGCTGGCGATCTTGGTACGTATCTCTTTTGCGCCGGCCATTCCTGATTCTCCTCATTAACCAGACGGCCCATGTTTAATTAAACCGGGCCGAATAGTGTTACCAGGACTGAGTTGCCTTGAAGGAATCCAGCAGAGCGTTTAGCTTTGCTTCGATCTCTTCATTGTAACCACCAGACTGGTCAATCTCTTTTAGAAGATCAGCATGTTCACGGTTGGCATATGCAAGCAACGCAGATTCGAAATCAATAACCTTAGCAATTTCGATATCTTCCAGATAACCACGTTCCGCAGAAAACAGAGACAATGACTGTTGTGCAACAGACATTGGGGCATACTGTTTCTGTTTCAGCAATTCAGTTACTTTTTGACCATGATCCAACTGCTTACGGGTTGCATCATCAAGGTCAGAAGCAAACTGAGAAAACGCTGCCAGTTCGCGATATTGAGCCAGAGCAGTACGAATGCCCCCAGACAATTTCTTAACGATTTTAGTCTGAGCAGCACCACCCACACGGGATACTGAAATCCCTGGGTTAACTGCTGGACGAATACCCGCATTGAACAAACTAGATTCCAAGAAAATCTGACCATCAGTAATTGAAATAACGTTTGTCGGTACGAATGCTGATACGTCGCCTGCCTGAGTTTCAATGATAGGCAGGGCCGTCAGAGAACCGGTTTTACCTTTCACTTCACCATTGGTGAATTTTTCCACATATTCAGCGTTAACACGTGCCGCACGTTCCAGCAAACGAGAGTGCAGATAGAAAACGTCACCTGGGAATGCTTCACGTCCTGGTGGACGACGGAGCAACAGAGAAATTTGACGATAAGCTACAGCCTGCTTAGACAAATCATCGTAAACAATCAGCGCATCTTCACCGCGATCACGGAAGTATTCGCCCATTGCACAACCCGAATATGGCGCCAGGTATTGTAATGCCGCAGATTCTGAAGCAGTCGCAACAACCACAATAGTATTGGCAAGAGCACCATGTTCCTCTAATTTACGAACAACGTTCGCAATAGTAGAAGCTTTCTGACCAACTGCAACATAGACACATTTTATGCCTGAGTCACGTTGGTTAATGATTGCGTCAATAGCCAGTGCTGTTTTACCCGTCTGACGGTCACCGATAATCAGTTCACGTTGACCACGACCGATAGGGATCATAGCGTCAACGGATTTATAACCAGTTTGTACCGGCTGATCAACAGATTGACGGTCGATAACACCTGGAGCGATCATTTCAACAGCAGAGAAACCATCATGCTCAACAGGGCCTTTACCATCAATTGGCTCACCCAGCGTGTTTACTACACGACCAAGCAGGCCACGACCAACAGGTACTTCAAGAATACGGCCAGTACACTTAACCTTCATGCCTTCTGCTAAGTCAGCATACGGCCCCATCACAACCGCACCTACGGAGTCACGCTCCAAGTTCAATGCGATTGCATAACGATTGCCAGGCAGTGCGATCATCTCACCCTGCATAACTTCGGCTAAACCGTGAATACGAATGATACCGTCGTTAACGGATACAATCGTACCTTCATTGTGAGCTTCACTCACTACATTGAACTGAGCAATGCGCTGCTTGATCAGTTCGCTGATTTCGGTGGAATTCAGTTGCATATGCTCCAGTCCCCTTAAGACTGCAAGACGTCTGTTAAGCGATCTAAACGGCCACGAATACTACCATCGATCACCAAATCACCTGCGCGGACAACCACACCAGCAATAACAGACTTATCAATTTTGCAATTCAGCTTAACTTTGCGTGACAGACGTTTTTCCATCGCTACAGCAATTTTAGTCAGCTGTTGTTCTCTCAGTTCGGCGGCAGAAATTACTTCAACATCAACGGTTGATTCAAGTGATGCACGCAATTGAATAAATTGCTGCAAAACTTCCGGTAACGCCAGTAAGCGACCGTTCTCTGCCATAACACGAATAAAGTTCTGAGCATGTTCATCGACCTGTTCACCGCAAATTGCGATAAAGGTATTAGCTAATGTTTCCGATGCCAATGAACCGGAAAGCAGCTCGCCAACTTGCTCATTACGAGTCACTTCAGCCGTGAACGCCAGCATATTCTGCCATTGTTCAAGCGATTGTTTTTCCACAGCAAAGTCAAAAGCTGCTTTGGCGTAGGGGCGAGCTACAGTAGCGAATTCAGACATGCCCCTCCCTCCTTACAGTTCAGCGACCAGTTTATCAACGATGTCGCTATTAGCAGCTTCATCCACGGAACGTTCGATGATTTTCTCGGCACCTGCGATAGCCAACATAGCGACCTGCTTACGCAACTCTTCCCGAGCACGCTTACGTTCGGCATCAATTTCTGCCTGAGCTTGCGTTACGATTCTGTTACGTTCCTGCTCAGCTTCCGCTTTTGCATCATCAAGGATCTGGGCTTTTTGTTTATTAGCCTGTTCAATGATGACCTGAGCTTCCGCTTTCGCTTTCTTCATTTGGTCGGTCGCATTGGCTTGCGCTAAGTCCAGGTCCTTTTTGGCACGTTCTGCAGAAGATAAACCGTCAGCAATTTCTTTTTGACGTTTTTCTATGGCCGCCATGATCGGTGGCCATACGAACTTCATACAGAACATAACAAACAAGACAAACGCAATGGCCTGGCCGAGGATTGTTGCATTAATATTCACAGCACAATACCTCTTTTAAAATTAATGAGTTGACGTAGTTTCAGATTATTTCCACAAACTACGCGACAGCAAACATTACGTACAAGCCAAGGCCCACAGCAATCATTGGGATGGCGTCAACCAGACCCATAACGATAAAGAACTGTGTACGCAGAAGAGGGATTAAATCTGGCTGACGAGCAGCGCCTTCCAAAAATTTACCTCCGAGGATGCCGATACCGATCGCAGCACCGATTGCCGCTAGGCCCATCATTACAGCGGCAGCCATGTACAGCAGATCCATATTCAGGTTTTCCATGACAGTCTCCAGTTTGTTTCAGTTAAAACACAGTTAGTTATTGTGGTAAAAAATTAATGTTCTTCAGATGCCATCGACAGATAAACAATCGTCAGAACCATGAAAATAAAGGCTTGTAACGTAATAATCAGTATGTGGAAAATAGCCCAAGGCAGGCTGAGTAACCACTGCGACCACCACGGTAACAGACCAGCTATAAGAATAAAGATCAATTCACCCGCATACATGTTACCAAACAGTCGCAGACCGAGTGATACCGGTTTTGAAAGCAGGCTAACTCCTTCCAGAATTAAGTTAATTGGAATAAACAGTGGATGATTAAAAGGCTGTAAAGTCAGCTCCTTTGTAAAACCACCAATCCCTTTCATCTTAATGCTGTAGTAGAGGATGAGGACAAAGACACCAATAGCCATCGACAAGGTAATACTGACATCTGCTGTTGGCACAACACGCAGAGCCGGTAAACCAAAGACATGTTCACCGATATAAGGGAGAAAATCGATTGGCAATAAGTCCATCACGTTCATTAATAACACCCAAACGAACACTGTCAGTGCCAAAGGGGCAATAACTTTGCTCTTCCCGTGATACATATCACGAACGCTGTTATCAACAAAACCCATGATCAATTCTATAGCAGTCTGAAGTTTGCCAGGTACGCCACTGGTGGCATTAACCGCAACCTTTCTGAATACATACAGAAATAAAATCCCTAATACGACTGAGAAAAAAAGCGAGTCAATGTTCAACGTCCAGAACGTTGCAGAACCACCAGAGTTGGGATCGACCAACTCAAAGGTACGTAGGTCCAACTGAAGGTTATTCAGGTGGTGGCCTATGTAGTCCCTTGCAGTTGAAACTTCTCCTGATGCAGACATGATGCCTCTTACCCTTTTATTGTTGAAAACCTAACCGTTTATCACAGCAGGTGCGATGATTTGCACAATCAGCACCGCTAAATAAGTTAAACCTAGTGGTGCAAACGCCGCTTTAAACACGCCTAAAGCAACAACCAGCACAGCTATTGTAATAATAACTTTCAACCCTTCGCCAACAGCGAAAGACCATGCAATACGTACAGGAACCTCTTCTTCTTTTGCTTTTTGAAAACTGGCAAACAGCATAAATATGGTATTAGGTAACCAGCATGCTAGCCCACCAGCAAAAGCAGAAGCGCCCCATTCTATACTTTTGGTACAAAAAGCCACACTGAGAACAACAAAAGTCATTAACTGCAAAAAAAGCAGCTTCAGTGCAATTTTACCGCTGTAAAGGGATACAGACATGACTTTTGTTTTCTCCCCTTGCACGTCTTGCATATCAGGTTTTGCTAAATGTTGTATAAAACTGCCTTTGCTTAAGAGTGTCAAGTGACAAAAACGTGCAAATTATACGGGCCGCCAAAATGAATTCAATCCATAAGTAGTGAAAAGGTGAACAATTATTTAAATTTTTTATTTTGGCGCCAGATTGCAAGCTAATGATTGTGCTGATTTCTTGTTTTTTATAATTTCATACATTTCGGACTTAAATGTGATTTAAATCACATATTTTTTTCATTTGTTAATTATCTTTAACATTCACAGGTGATAAAAATAAAACAAATTAATAATAAAATCAATTCGTTAATTTAATTTCATATAAAAGAGTGATTATATTATTGATTTAAATCACCCAGCTAACTTCTGGCGGGTTTAAAAAAGTGAATCTGATGAAAAAATGCTTTATTTGATTTTAAAAGGTTCAACTATCTTAATATCAAGATAACGTTATTTTTGTGTAATAACTCGGTAAATTAAAGCTGAAACGAGGTAAACTATAATTAACGATGCTGATTACAGTATAATTGTGCTCAACATCACTAATTATTTATAACTTTATTGACAAATAACAAAATCAGTTTGATTTAAGGATAACCAAATGACGTTGCCCTTCTAGTTCAGGAACATCTAATTTAATAACCGAATCAACAGAAATCCCAAAAGGCAACATAGTCAGTTCCTCTTCTGGAAGCACACCTTTAAGCGCATAAAAACGCCCGTGAATAGGCTCAGGCAAATGACTGCACCAAGAGACCATATCTTGTAACGAAGCAAAAGCACGGCTTATTACGCCATCAAAAGGAGGCTCAGAAGAATACGCTTCAACTCTACTTTGTACTGGTTCGATATTTACCAAACCAAGTTCATGCTGAACCTGACGCAAAAATCTCACCCTTTTACCTAAACTATCCAGCAATGTGAAGTGAGAATCAGGACAAACGATAGCTAACGGGATACCAGGCAATCCCGGGCCTGTTCCCACATCGATAAAACGATGACCTTGCAGATAAGGACTGACAACAATGCTGTCCATGATATGACGTACCAGCATTTGCTCCGGCTCACGTACTGATGTGAGATTGTAAGCCTTATTCCACTTATTGAGCATATCAACATAGGCTACAAGCTGCTGTTTCTGCTGTAGTGATAACTCTATTCCCGCTTTGGTCAGTAACAATTCTAGTTTGTTAAGCACAATTAAAATCCTCTCAGGCGCTGCGGCGCAATAATCCTTGTTTTTTCAACCACACAAGTAAAATTGAAATTGCAGCGGGTGTTACCCCCGAAATACGAGAAGCCTGGCCAATTGAACTTGGCTTATGATCATTGAGCTTAGCGACAACTTCATTGGAAAGACCACTGATTTGATGGTAATCGAGATCAACCGGTAATGATGTGTTTTCATTACGTAGCTGTTTTTCGATTTCTTCCTGCTGGCGGGCAATATATCCCTCGTATTTGACTTGAATTTCAACTTGATCAGCGGCTTGTGGTTCTTCAAGACCTGGAGAAAACAAGGCCAATGAGGTCAAAAGTTCATAGTTCATCTCAGGACGACGCAGTAGATCTTCACCATTAGCCTCTTTCGACAATGGCATTTTCAATATGTTGTTTATGTCATCAAGATTATTTGAATTAGGGTGAATCCAAATATTACGTAAACGCTGACGTTCCTGTTCAACCATTTCGACTTTACGGCAATAATGTTCCCAACGTGAATCATCTACTAACCCTAATTCACGGCCTTTTTCTGTTAAGCGCAGGTCTGCATTATCTTCACGTAGCATCAAACGATACTCAGCTCGAGAAGTAAACATACGGTATGGTTCTTTAGTCCCTAAAGTACATAAATCGTCAACTAAAACGCCAATATAAGCTTGATCACGGCGAGGGAACCAGCCTTCTTCTTCTGAAGCATAACGAGCTGCGTTAAGGCCAGCCAAGAGTCCTTGAGCAGCAGCTTCTTCATAACCCGTGGTACCGTTAATTTGTCCAGCAAAGAATAGACCGTGGATGAATTTACTTTCTAGTGTTTGTTTCAGATCTCTTGGATCGAAAAAATCATATTCTATTGCGTAACCAGGACGAATAATGCGAGCATTTTCCATTCCTTTCATGGAGTGAACAATTTGCATCTGTACGTCAAATGGCAAGCTGGTAGAAATACCATTTGGATAGATTTCATTACTGGTTAGTCCTTCGGGTTCAAGGAAGATCTGGTGAGCGTTACGATCCGCAAAGCGCATGACTTTATCTTCGATTGAAGGACAATAGCGTGGACCGATCCCTTCAATGATCCCTGCATACATTGGGCTACGATCCAAATTATTGCGGATCACATCGTGAGTTTTTTCATTCGTATGGGTGATGTAACACGGTATTTGTTGTGGATGTTGTTTCACGTTTCCAAGGAAAGAAAATACCGGTGTTGGATTATCACCTAGTTGTTGTGTTAACTGACTAAAATCAATAGTTCTGGCATCAATACGTGGTGGCGTTCCTGTTTTTAATCTGTTTACACGTAAGGGTAACTCACGTAAGCGTTGTGCCAACGAAATTGCAGGAGGATCACCAGCCCTTCCACCACTATAATTTTCCAGACCAATGTGGATCTTACCGTCAAGAAATGTTCCTACGGTCAGAACAATAGCTTTGGCTCTGAACTTAAGCCCCATGCGTGTTACTGCGCCAGTAACTGTGTCATTTTCAACAATGAGATCTTCTACAGGTTGTTGGAAGATCATCAGATTAGGTTGATTCTCCAATGCCATGCGCACAGCTTGACGATAGAGAACTCTATCCGCTTGAGCTCGTGTTGCACGAACTGCTGGCCCTTTACTGGCATTCAAAGTTCTAAATTGGATACCAGCTTGATCAGTGGCTTTAGCCATTAAACCACCAAGCGCATCAATTTCTTTAACCAGATGTCCTTTACCGATCCCGCCAATCGCTGGGTTACATGACATTTGGCCCAAAGTGTCAATATTGTGGGTCAGTAATAAGGTTTGACGGCCCATACGAGCGGCTGCCATAGCAGCTTCAGTACCGGCATGACCACCACCGATAATGATGACGTCAAATTGTTCTGGATAAAACATGGTGATGAACCTTTAGTTATAAGAATGCTCAGTGTTGCATTAGGGAAGAGAATTCTACTCAAGTTTTAGCGATAGACCAAGTAGGTGAGATCACCGGTAATTAAAAGAAGATCTTTTTTATTTAAAGATCTGTTTATTAGATCTTTTATTAGGATCATGATCTTTTGTGGATAAGTTATTTTTCCTTAGAAAGATCATAAAGCTGCAAAGGATCATTTGTTGTGAATGATCCGTGATCCCACGAGGTATAAACTGGGATCTAAATCGGTGGTTATTCACAAGGCGATCATTGTCAGAGAGTTATACTATGGATAACTACGGGTTAACCCCGGGTTTTTAGATAAGTTATCCACAATCGTTTGCTGTTTTTTTGTTCTTGTTAGAGTAACTTCGCCCAATTTTTGACCCATTCTTCCGCGGGATCTTCGGGGATCTCGTGCTGTTGAATATCAATCTCCAGACGATCACCGAGGCGTTTAGCTCCGCTTTCTATTAATAATTGGTCAAATGATCTTATTGCCCCGCAAAAAGTATCGTATTCAGAACTCCCAAGGCCGACAGCGCCAAACGTTACCTTGCTGAGATCAGGTTTTTGTTCAGAAATTTCTGCCGCCAATGGTTGTATATTTTCTGGCAATTCTCCTGCTCCATGTGTGGATGTGACGACTAGCCAGATCCCTTCTTGAGGAAGTTCATCTAAAGAGGGGCCATGTAGCATTTCAGTGGAGAAGCCAGCATCTTCCAAAATTTCAGCCATATGTTCAGCTACGTATTCAGCACTACCCATTGTGCTACCGCTGATTAAGGTAATAGTGGCCATAGTGATCCCAACAGATTTCAAGAGTCGCTATTGTACGCTGTGAATCTGTTGGGATCTACCTGTGGATAATGTGGTTATAACAAATTTTATTTTATGGCTTGATTGTCCGCATGATCGGATTTTGTAAGGAGATTAGGGTTTCTGTTGATTGAATTTCATCGATAGTCTGTATTTTGTTGATAAGTACATCTTGAAGGGATTCAATTGAGCGGCACATAACTTTAATAAAGATGCTGTAGTGGCCTGTTGTGTAGTAAACTTCAACTACTTCATCCAGGTTGTCTAGTTTTTTCAGGGCAGATGGATAATCTTTAGCACTTTTAAGAATAATGCCAATAAAGCAACACACATCATAACCAAGTTGTTTCGTGCTGATATCTACTCTGGTGCCGGTGATGATTCCTGCTTGCTTCATTTTTTCCACACGAACGTGAATTGTTCCTGGGCTGACCGCAAATTTCTTTGCTAGTTCGGCATAAGGTGTACGTGCGTTGTCCATTAAAGCGTGAAGTATGTCACGGTCTAAATTGTCGATCTGATAAATTTCTGCCATTTTTAGCCCCATTTTTTAATGAATTTTCATTTTTAACATCTAAAAAATGAATTTTATGAATCATAAAGTCTATTTTTATTAAAGTATATTGAATTTATCCCCCATTTTATTGCTTAATGTTTCCAACAGGACATCAGGGCCACCTAAAAAATTAGAGAATAACATTATGAAAAAGTCGTTTATTGAAAAGCAGCAACAAATCAGTTTCGTGAAATCCTACTTTTCCCGTTTGCTGGAAAGCAAACTGGGTCTGATTGAAGTACAAGGGCCAATCCTAAGTTGTTTGGGAGATGGTATTCAGGACAACCTGTCTGGTCATGAAAAAGCTGTTCAGGTAAAAGTAAAAACTTTACCTGATTCAACTTTCGAAGTAGTGCATTCATTGGCTAAATGGAAACGTAAGACACTGGGACGTTTTGGCTTTCAGCCTGAACAAGGGCTTTATACTCACATGAAAGCATTGCGTCCGGATGAGGATCG
Organism: Photorhabdus aegyptia; assembly: GCF_000612035.1. Lineage (NCBI taxonomy): Bacteria > Pseudomonadati > Pseudomonadota > Gammaproteobacteria > Enterobacterales > Morganellaceae > Photorhabdus > Photorhabdus aegyptia. Next base: position 16,315 of record NZ_JFGV01000071.1, read on the forward strand.
CTTAACACCAATCCACTCTGTTTATGTTGATCAATGGGATTGGGAAAAAGTGATGGGAGATGGGCAACGTTCACTTGCTTATCTTAAACAGACGGTAGGTAAAATTTACGAAGCAATAAAAGAAACAGAAAAAGCTGTCAGCAAAGAGTTTGGTCTGGCGCCGTTCCTGCCAGATCAAATTCACTTTGTTCATAGTGAAACGCTTCTGAGCCGTTATCCGGATCTGGACGCAAAAGGTCGTGAACGTGCTATTGCTAAAGAATTGGGCGCTGTTTTCCTCATAGGTATTGGTGCGAAATTATCTGATGGTCAATCTCATGATGTACGCGCGCCTGATTATGATGACTGGACGACGCCAAACTGCGATGGTTTTTTTGGTCTAAACGGCGACATCATTGTTTGGAACCCTGTTTTGGAAGATGCGTTTGAGATCTCTTCTATGGGTATCCGTGTTGATGCAGATGCACTGGAGCGTCAGTTAGCACTGACTGGTGATGAAGAGCGTTTACAATATGATTGGCATCAGACGTTACTCAAAGGTGACATGCCACAGTCGATTGGTGGCGGTATTGGTCAATCTCGTTTAGTGATGTTACTGCTGCAAATGAAGCACATCGGTCAGGTTCAGTGCAGTATCTGGTCACCAGAAATACGTGAAACTGTAGAAGATATGCTTTGATTCAATTAGTGACGCCATTTTCGCAGTAAACGGCTTTTAAGTCCGGTATCAAAGCGCCAGATATGATCGAATATCCGCATAATATCGGGCTTACCATATTGGGACATGGAGACCGCATGGAAGCGGTGTTGCTGATGCAGTTGCAGATTTTTTATCTGATGGATTAGTGAGTCCGGCAGGCGCTGGGCAATGAAATCTGAGATAACAACAGCATCAGCATCTTTCCAACGATGTTCTTTCATTTTTTCGATTGTGTTTGTCAGACAGAAAGCGAGATCTGTCCCTCCTCTGAAAGTCTGGCTGAGAAAACGAATAGCTTGCTCCAGACCATCTGGTGAGGATAGTTCATAGTGCACAATTTCTGTCGTAAATAGCATGATATGGCAGTTACGATTATCTGCTAGAGCAATGCGTAACAGTGCCAGACAAAAGGCTTTAGCACATTTCTCATTGAATCTCCCCATAGAACCGGAAGTATCTACACAAATAATAAATGGTCCTCGTGGTTTTTCTTCCTGGCTATAATGAGTAACTGGCCGTAATGTTGTTTTTTCTTGCCAGTTATCCCCTTGTAAGCGATAAGTCAGGAGTTTTTTTTCCACTAATTTGCGATAAAATTCATATTCCAGATCTTCAATTCCTAAAATTGCCAATTCTATTGGCAATAGACGCAAAATATCATCACTTTGTCCGATTCCATTCACCTGTTCAGGAACGGTATCGGGTGTTCGTTCGATTGTGGTAAATGGTTCGAAAAAATGATTTTCCTGTGGTTTTGATTTTGCAGATTGGCTGCGTCCAAGTAATTGAGCTAATTTTTCCAGTTCCGGCTGTTGGCGAAGAAATTCACTATAACGAATCAATAACTGTTTATTATTTTGGGAATGATTTAACTGATTTTTACTCATGTCCCATAACAGACCTGCTGCCCTATCATTTTCACTAAAAACAGGATCAAGATTACCGCTTAGTGTCAGCCTTTGTTGTAGTTCTGCTAGTAATTGCTCTTTTTCTTGTTCCAGCAATTGCTTATGGAAGGTTGTGGTTTGCAAGATCAAACTGATCCTCCATCGTTGAATAAATAGAATTTGCAGTGTATTTGAATTAGCAATAGTGTTGGTTGCGAGTTTCTGTGCTTCTTCACTAAAAGGGGATTCAATTCGGTTCAGGGTTTCTAAAATGTCGGGAAGTTTAAGGTAAAAAAGATTTGTATTGGCAGAGAGTAGTTGTTGATATAACTTAAATTCTTCTGCCAGAGTTGCAGGGATGAGAGTTTCTTTAATCCTGTGCTGTAAATCGTGTTTCCAGCCGGGGATATCTTTTAATAGTGCACGTTTCAAACGCGGGTGTTTTTCAAAAAAGATAGCTAACTGAGGTGAAGCTAGAAGCGTTAATATGATCTCTTCTATCATCTCTCCTTCGTTTATTGATAGTAAAAGATCGAGGGTTGTCAGACTAATCATTTAATTAGTTACCCATTTTTATTTTGAATTGATTAATTTTATCGGCTAATTGGATAAAACTTTGCTCTATCGTAGCAAGCCAATGATTTTCAATAAATAGACATGGCTGATGCTGATTAAACAGTTGATGTTGGTGATGGATTTCTTGATTAATTTTTTCCAATTTTTCCAGCCACTCGCTGTTTTCTTCCTTTTGCTGATACTGACGGCTTGGTAAATATAGCGTGGATGAACGACGGCTGATATCAAAAATCTCTGGCTGATGTGCTGAATTAATTTCGGCTGCTATGTTTTGTGGAAAACCAATGCCGTTCAGACGGGCTGATAGCTCTCCGCCTTTGCTTATCCAAATATTCAACGCTTTTTTTTCCAATTCAATGAAATTAACTTTAATATCATGGAGATGAAGAGGTGTATGTAGGAATAGAATCAATTTTTCTTCATTGATATGATCGGGTAGTGAATATTGTATTTTGTGTCCAAACAGACTGGTTTGTTTTTCCAGCTTTAACGCTTGTTGATCATTTTTATCCTGACAGACTTGAGCCCATTGGTGATAGAGCGAATCAATTTTTTGAGATAATACTCTTTGCTGATATGCCTGTTCGGTCATGAGAGTATTTAGGTACTGAGGTAATAATTTAAAAGAGTGAAGATCATGCCACAAACAATCTTTCAGCAATATTAAGTCAATAGGGGATATCTCTTTTCTACCATTAAAGAAAGCACTGGCTTGTAATAAATGGATGGCTTTCTTCCAGCGTCGATCTGAAATGTAAGGTGAATGTTCTGTCGTATCAAGTTGCTGGCGTAAATGGTAGATAATATCAAAACAACTATCAGGTAGAATTATCTTATCAATCTCTTTTTGCCATTGGTGAAATTCTTCACTTGTTATCTGAATGTCTGCCGGGACAGGGTTATCATTTTCATTTTTGTGGCTAGTGAGTAACGCTCGGAAATTCTTTTTTTCTTGAATTTTGTCCAGCCAAATACGAATTAACATTCTGTCATAGAGCGCTTCCAGGCTGTTATCTGCTTCAGGCAGCTCATTGGATGCTGTTACAAGTAATCGCATTGGAATTTTCTCTTCTGTATCGCCATTTCTGAATTTTCTTTCATTAATTGCGGTCAATAGGGTATTCAGAATTGCTGGACCGGCTTTCCATATTTCATCAAGGAAGACAATTTCGGTTTCAGGTAAATATCCGTTAGTTAGACGTTGGTAACGTCCTTCTTCTTTCAATGCCTGAATAGAAAGAGGACCGAAAATTTCTTCAGGAGTTGAAAAGCGAGTCATCAGATATTCAAATGCTCTGGCATCCCGAAACGCAAATTTCAATCGTCGGGCTATCAGGCTTTTTGCGATACCAGGAGGACCGAGTAGAAAAACACTTTCCCCACACAATGCCGCTAGCAAACATAAACGAATAGTCTGTTGTCTTTCATACAGACCACTTTCCAGATAGTGACTTAAGCAAACTATTTTTTCTGCTAACAACATAATTCGTACCAATATTATCTGTTGGATTAGATGAAACCTAATTGGCCTTCTCCATAGATTTTAATCATTATTTGTTGATGTAGACAATATTTACCTTAAAAATCGATTCAGCGTCAAATATTCAATAAGTTAGCATTTATTTTCGTTTCTTTCATTATCGAAACGTTTCGATAGTGATCACACTTTTGTATCACTAATGTTGTATTTTAAATATTACTTTCTATATTACTAAATAGCGAAACGTTTCGCTAATGGAATAAAAAAATGAAAAAAGGTGTATTACTTAATTCTGAAATTTCAGCCGTAATTTCTCAGCTAGGGCATGCTGACCAGATTACAATTGGTGACGCTGGATTACCAATTCCTTCTTTAGCCCAGCGGATTGATTTAGCGCTAACCCAGGGAATTCCTAGTTTTATATCCGTTCTTAATGTTGTTACACACGAAATGCAAATTGAAGCTGCATTTTTAGCTGAGGAGATCATTGACCATAATCCTTTGATACATCAATTAATATTGACTCAAATTAAAGAGCTTGAGAAACAGCAAGGTAATTCAATTACTGTAGACTATATTAGTCATAATATGTTGAAAGAGAAAACAGAACATAGCCGAGCGGTGATTCGCACAGGAGAGCATTCTCCTTATGCCAATATTATCCTTTGTGCTGGCGTGACTTTCTGAGGTGATTATGCAGCCTGTACTGGAACTAAAAGGAATTAGTAAATCTTTTCCTGGTGTCAAAGCATTATCTGGTGCGGCACTACGTGTTTACTCTGGTAAAGTGATGGCACTGGTAGGGGAGAATGGTGCAGGTAAATCCACTATGATGAAAGTGTTGACTGGGATATATACCAGAGATACAGGCACGGTTTATTACCTGGGAAAAGAAGTGATTTTTTCTGGTCCTAGATCCTCTCAGGAAGCGGGGATCGGGATTATCCATCAGGAATTAAATCTTATTCCCCAACTGACTATTGCTGAAAATATTTTCCTGGGACGCGAATTTGTTAATAAATTCGGTGCGATTGATTGGAGAAAAATGTATCAGGAAGCAGATCACCTGTTAAAAAAATTGAATCTGAGTTACAGCAGTCACCGTTTAGTCGCTGAACTTTCTATCGGTGATCAACAAATGGTTGAAATTGCTAAAGTACTGAGTTTTAAATCCAAAGTTATCATTATGGATGAGCCAACTGATGCGCTGACCGATACGGAAACTGAATCATTATTTAGAGTAATACATGAACTAAAGCCCCAGGGATGCGGTATTGTTTATATCTCCCATCGTTTGAAAGAAATTTTTGACATTTGCGATGATGTGACGGTATTCCGTGATGGACAATTTATTGGTGAAAAGCCGGTAAAAGAGTTAAAAGAAGAGGCTCTGATTGAAATGATGGTTGGGCGAAAACTGGAAGATCAATATCCTCGCCTGAATTTACCTCGGGGTAAAAAACGACTTGAAGTTAATCAGATTTCTGGTCCCGGTGTGACAAGTGCTAGTTTTTCCCTTTATAGCGGGGAAATTTTGGGTATATCAGGGCTGATGGGGGCTGGCCGCACTGAATTGATGAAAATTATTTATGGTGCGTTGCCGAAAACTCAAGGACAAATCACGTTGGATGGAACACCCATTGTAATTCGTAACCCTCAGGATGGGTTAGCTTGTGGGATTGTTTATATTTCAGAAGATCGTAAACGTGATGGTTTAGTTTTGGGAATGTCAATTAAAGAGAATATGTCTCTTACTGCCTTACGTTATTTCAGTAACCGGTTAGGGGGTCTTAATCATAGAGAAGAACAGAGTGCAGTTAGTGACTTTATTAAATTGTTTAGTATTAAGACACCTTCAATGGGACAAACTATTGATTTGCTTTCTGGTGGTAATCAGCAAAAAGTAGCCATTGCCCGTGGATTAATGACCAGACCAAAAGTTCTTATTCTGGATGAACCTACACGTGGTGTAGATGTTGGCGCAAAAAAAGAAATTTATCAGTTAATTAATCAGTTCAAGAAAGAAGGGCTAAGTATTATTCTTATTTCTTCTGAAATGCCAGAAGTGATGGGAATGAGTGACCGTATTTTGGTTATGTGTGAAGGCCAGATCAGCGGAGAATTTTTTGCTGAACAGGTAACTCAAGAAGTTTTGATGGCGGCGGCTGTAGGCAAACAATATGGAGCAATTCAGGGGTAATTCAGTATGAATTCTAATATATCACCGACATTTAAACGTTGGTTTACTAAAGAGTGGTTACTGAAACAAAAGTCACTGATTGCATTGTTAGTGTTGATCGTAGTAGTTTCTTCTCTTAGCCAAAATTTTTTCACTTTAAATAATCTGTTTAATATTCTGCAACAAACATCAGTCAATGCCATTATGGCCGTTGGGATGACATTAGTTATTCTGACATCGGGTATTGACCTGTCTGTTGGTTCATTGCTTGCGTTAACCGGTGCAGTTGCTGCTTCATTGGTTGGTACGGAAATTAATGCTCTGGTGGCTATCGTGAGTGCTTTGGCTTTAGGTGCTGCAATTGGTGCTTGTACAGGAATAATAATTGCTAAAGGTAAAGTACAAGCTTTTATTGCCACTCTAGTCATGATGTTATTACTTCGTGGAATAACCCGTGTCTATACTGATGGTAGTCCAATAAATACAGGATTCAGTGATAACGCGGATCTGTTTGGCTGGTTTGGTATTGGTCGGCCACTGGGAATTCCTACTCCAGTATGGCTGATGTTGATAGTTTTTATTATCGTATGGTATATCCTGCATCACACCCGCTTAGGTCGTTATATTTATGCCTTGGGGGGGAATGAATCGGCTACCCGTTTATCTGGTATCAATATCGATAAAATTAAAATTATCGTTTACTCCTTATGCGGTTTACTGACGGCATTGGCAAGTATTATTGAAGTCGCTCGTCTTTCTTCTGCTCAACCTATGGCGGGAGGCGGTTATGAATTAGATGCTATTGCTGCCGTAGTACTGGGAGGAACCCGCCTGGCTGGTGGTAAGGGATTAATTATTGGTACTCTGATTGGTGCGCTAATTCTCGGTTTTTTAAACAATGGCTTAAACTTATTAGGTATTTCTTCTAACTATCAGATGATTGTTAAAGCAATTGTAATATTGTTGGCAGTTCTGGTTGATAACAAAAGTGGTAAATAACCTCACCCTACAGGAAATAACACGATGAAAGTGAAGAAATTAGTAACAATTTTATCTGCTGTTGCGCTAAGTATGACTGTAAGTGTAAATGCATTGGCGAAAGACACTATCGCGTTAGTCATTTCTACACTGAATAATCCATTCTTTGTCACAATGAAGGATAGCGCTCAAAAGGAGGCGGATAAGTTGGGCTATGACCTAATTGTGTTGGATTCTCAGGATAATCCAGCGAAAGAATTAGCTAATGTTCAGGATTTGACGGTACGTGGTACTAAACTCATGCTAATTAACCCGACTGACTCCGATGCTGTTGGTAATGCCATTATGATGGCTAACAATGCCAAAATTCCGGTCATTACTCTAGATCGGATAGCGAATAAGGGTACTGTTGTCAGTCATATTGCCTCTGATAACCGCTTGGGGGGTAAAATAGCGGGTGATTTTATCGCCGAAAAACTGGGGAATGAAGCTAAAATTATTCAGTTAGAAGGTATTGCCGGCACTTCTGCCGCCCGTGAACGTGGTGAGGGGTTTAATAAGGTAGCACAGGAACATAAATTCAATGTGCTGGCTAGTCAGCCTGCTGATTTCGATCGTACCAAAGGACTGAATGTTATGCAGAACTTACTGACGGCTCATCCGGCTGTACAAGCTGTATTTGCTCAGAATGATGAGATGGCGTTAGGTGCCTTACGTGCTTTACAGACCGCAGGTAAAAGCGATGTATTAGTTGTTGGTTTTGATGGTACTGGAGATGGTATCAAAGCTGTTCAAAGTGGAAAACTGGGAGCGACGATCGCTCAGCGGCCTGATCAAATTGGTATCGTTGGTGTTCAGACTGCAAATAAAGTGCTGAAAGGCGAAAAAGTTGAAGCCGTCATCCCCGTGGAATTGGAGTTAGTTATTAAAAAATAAATCGGTATTTATGCCGTTACTCATTGATGGTGGTGACGGCATAATTGAAAAGGAATAAATGTAATGAGTACAGCAAAACTTGCGGTGCTTGGCAGCATTAATGCTGACCATATTTTGAATCTTAAGTCATTCCCTCGTCCGGGGGAAACGGTGATCGGGGAGCAATATCAGGTTGCTTTTGGTGGTAAAGGTGCTAATCAGGCGGTAGCAGCAGGCCGCAGTGGTGCTGACATTACATTTATAGCTTGTGTTGGTGAGGACGATATTGGTTTTCGTATCTATCAGCAATTAGCAAAGGATAATATTAAAACTTCTGGCATTGAAGTGATTAAAGGAGAAACAACGGGTGTAGCGTTGATTTTCGTTAATCAGCAAGGTGAAAACGTTATTGGTATCAATGCTGGTGCTAATGCAGCGTTGACACCGGAATATTTCTATCGCTACCAAAATATTATTGAAGAAGCTGATGCATTATTAATGCAACTTGAGTCTCCATTGGAAACAGTACAACTTGCTGCAACAATAGCTAAACAAAATAATACAAAAATAATACTCAATCCGGCGCCGGCCCGAAAATTATCTGATCAATTGCTCTCGCTGGTGGATATCATTACACCAAATGAAACTGAAGCGGAATATCTCACTGGAATTAAAGTAGAAAATGATTCAGATGCGGAAAATGCGGCTCAAATACTGCATGATAAAGGTATTGAAACGGTAATTATCACATTAGGTAGCCGTGGTGTATGGTTGAGTGAAAGAGGTCAAAAAGGAAAAATTGTTCCGGGATTTAAAGTTAACGTTGTAGATACTGTTGCGGCAGGAGATACTTTCAACGGTGCGCTGGTGACAGCTTTGTTGGAAAGAAAATCCATGTTATCTGCCATACGATTTGCTCATTCTGCTGCTGCAATAGCGGTAACACGTCAGGGTGCTCAGCCTTCCGTCCCGTGGCGAAATGAAATTGATGCATTTTTAACTGAACAGGACTAACTGTGGCTACAATGAAAGATGTTGCTCGTTTTGCTGGCGTTTCTACATCAACTGTATCTCATGTTATTAATAATAATCGTTATGTCAGTGATGGTGTGAAAAAGAAAGTTAATGATGCAATTGAGCAATTGAATTATGCGCCATCAGCGCTTGCACGAAGTCTTAAGATCAAGCAAACCAAAACCATTGGTATGCTGGTGACAACCAGTAATAATCCTTTTTATGCTGAAATTGTAAGAGGGGTTGAACGAAGCTGTTATGAGCGTGGTTATAGCCTTATCTTGTGTAATACAGAGGGGGATGCCAAACGAATGGATTACAGCATGGAAACTTTGCTGCAAAAGCGAGTAGATGGGGTGCTGATTATGTGTACTGAAAATCAACACAGCTCCTGTGATGTTTTGAGTCGTTATCCTCCTTTACCGATGGTTATGATGGATTGGTCTCCATTTGATATTGTCAGCGATATTATTCAGGACAACTCCTTGTTGGGGGGTGAGATAGCGACTAATCACCTTATTAGCTGTGGTTTTAAAAAAATAGCTTGTATTGCAGGTCCACAAGATAAAACACCTGCTAATCATCGATTGAAGGGATATAGAAAGGCAATGGCAAATGCTGGCCTTATTATTCCTGACGGATATGAAATTTATAGTGATTTTGAATTTGCTGGTGGTTTTGAATCAATGCAGAAATTACTACAACATCCAGAACCGCCAGAGGCTGTTTTTGCCGGAAATGATGCAATGGCTGTTGGCGCTTATCAGGCTCTGTACCAAGCAGGGCTTTCTGTGCCGGATGATATTTCCATCATAGGTTATGATGATATCGACCTTGCCCCTTATATGATCCCACCATTGACAACCATTCATCAACCAAAAGATGAGTTAGGAAAGTTAGCTGTTGATACTTTGCTTTATCGGATGGATAACCCAGAAAGTGATCCTAAATTATTAGTATTAACTCCGACATTGATTGAGCGTAGTTCAGTTTCTCGTTCTTAAGAGTTCTTTTTCTTGATCATGTTATCTCCATCTTCCTTATGTAATAGCAGGAAGGTGGAAGAAGAGAGTAAAGTGATTATTCCTACGGTAATAAAAGTGTTGTGGAAGCTATCAATGGTTGTTCCATAATGTATGGATTCATAGAAACGGAGAATAGCTGCACTTACCGCAACACCGAAGCTAATAGATAACTGCTGAGTTACCGCTAATAAACTGTTTCCTGAACTGGCATTATTATCGGTCAGATCAGCAAGAGTAATGGTATTCATCGAAGTAAATTGAATGGATACAGCCATGCCTAGAAAGAATAGTGGAATAGACAAAAGAACAGCGTACATTTCTGGTGATTGTAGTGAAAATTGAGCAATCATTAATCCAATAATGATTGTTATGCTAACCAGCGTCTTACGATATCCAAAGCGAGTTAATACATTAGTAACGAAAGATTTGGCTATAACAGAACCAATAGCTGTTGGTGCCATCATCATTCCGGCAATAACCGCTGAGTAGCCAAATCCAACTTGTAGCATCAAAGGCATAAGAAAAGGAATACATCCAGTTCCCAGGCGTGTAACAAGATTACCTATAATACCGACAGAGAATGTACGAATACGGAATAATTTCAGACTGATAAGGGGTTGGGTTTGTCTTCTGGCATGCATTAGATAACCAAATAATATCATAAAACCACCAACCATAATTGTCAGAGGTATATAGCCTGGTAACGTACTTTCCCCTAGTAAATCTAAACTGACAGAAACCATTATTAAACTCAGCCCAAAAAGTACAAAACCGAAAAAGTCGAATGAACGTTTTGGCATTGTAAAATTAGGCATATGCTTTTTAGCATAAATAATCCCCAATAAACCGATTGGGATATTGATAATAAATATCCAGTGCCAGGTAGCATAAGTGACTAATAACCCACCGAGCATAGGACCAAGAATTGGCCCTACTAACCCTGGCATGGTGACAAAATTCATAACGGGTAGAAGTTCGCTGCGTGGGTATGCACGTAATAAAGCAAGGCGAGCAACCGGCATCATCATTGCGCCACCAATTCCTTGAATTACACGTGAAGCAACTAGAAAAGCTAAATTACCTGACAGAGCACAGGCAAGAGAGCCTAAAGAAAATAAGGATACAGCAAATATAAATACCCGGCGGGTACCGAAACGATCTGCTAACCAGCCGCTGACTGGAATTAGCAAAGCAACAGTCAGAGTATAGCTGACAACAGCAGATTGCATCGCCAGAGGTGAATGTTTGAGGCTTTCAGCAATAGCGGGCAATGCTGTGTTGAGAATTGTTGCATCTAAAGCTTGCA
>NZ_JFGV01000070.1:0-27410 GCF_000612035.1 Photorhabdus aegyptia
CTTAACGTTTTAATGAGAGAAATGCCTATAAAAAGTCATATTCTGATTTTTATTTAATCAAAATAACCTTATTAAAAATGTGAGATCTCACCCTGCTACTTTAGGGATGTTGCAGTTAACGCTATATGCAAAGCCACAGACTCATAGAGAGAGGGACTGTTATTTGTATTAGTGTCTAGCGATACTCCCACTTATATTTAAGCTCAATGAGTTTGCTATCAGAACCTAAGCTGGCATCAGCTTTTTCCATTTTTTCAAGCCATTTCTCAAAATCATAAGGCCATTTCTTTACATCCTCAGGTAAAGTATTGGATAAAACCGCTATTGTTTCTTTAGGGAATTTTTTAACTATTGCTTCGTTTTTAATATAATACATCAAGGATTCACCATTGTTCGTGCATGTTAAGAAAGGCATAACAATATCTACTAACTTTGGAAACATAGTTTCTTGAGAAAATAAAAGACGGGAAATATTTTCTGTTGTTTTTGGTGATTTTATTGCCTTTTGACGAGGCCAAACATGGGTAAAAAATTGAATTATTAAATCTCGCCATTGTAAAAAAAATTTATTATCAGGTTCATCTTTTGAAGAAAGCCTCCATAGCAACCATAGGATCTTATGGCGTAACTTCTCATCACCATAAACAAGTGCATCTCTAAATTCAGAATCGGAAATAAATTGCTTTGATTTTTCATACAATTCACTAGCCCAACCAAATAATAAAAAATTTGCTATTGAATTTGTTTGATGCTTAGAGTGAAATGACACGCTATTACGTAAAAAGCCTAGTAAAAATGGTTTCAAAATATCATACAACTGAGAGCTTCTGGGGTAGGTTTCTCCCCAGAAATAGCCATTCCAGAATGCTTCCTTCTCGTCTGGCTCACCATTTTCGATAACATGTAACAAATTATTATTAGTCCACACTGGAATATGGTGATGTAACCAAATTAATTGTTTGGCTAAATATACTAAGGCATATTTCCTGGAATCACCTGATAAAGCATTCAAACGTTCAATATGAGAAAACCATTGCTGAGATAATTTATCTTCTAAATAGAAATTGTTTAGACGAGAGTCTTTAAACAATATATGTGCGATTGATAATATGGGAGAGTTATCAGCTTCTGGAATCCAATCGCGCCGTTCTCTTTTAATTTCGATGGTAGTAATAGGAGTTGGCATTACCCCTATAGTATTAATAAGATGCTTTAATAATGCATCATAGATATCAATATCTATAGAAGCTAATTTTTCATTTATAGACGAAATCCAACATAAAGTAGGATCAATAATTGAGACTAAATCTTCGTTAGAATAAGACATCATTTGTCTTGCAATAAAATAAATGAACTTTGTTTTATCATCTTTTCGCGATTCAGATGACAGGAACTTTTTCCATATTTCTTTAGGATACTCTTTTTTATCTTTAGCCCAATGTCTTAGTGCAGAAAAAGCCCTTAATGGATATTGCTGTGATAATCCTTTAAAAGGGTCGTTCCTCTTTGAAACGATCTGTTCAACACAATTAAATTCTAAGGCTTGCGGAATAATATCCCTTATAGGAATATACAATAATTCATTACAGTTAGATTCAATGCTTATATATCCGCCTTTGGATTTCATAGAGGTAGTGGCATTATTTTCTAGCTCAATCTCCCATTCAGGATATATATTATGAAGTTCTCTAACTTGCTCTTTTATATCAATGTAAAAGTTACAACCTTTATTTTTAAGCCAGAATATTCGATTTAGGATACTATCAGCTTGCCATTTATCGCCTAGATTACTATCTATATATGCAGGAATGAGCCTACCTTTTAATAAACGCTCAACAATTTCAATGCACTCATTCTCTCTTAATTCATCCCATCTATCTGCAAGTGTTAGCATCAGGTCTCTTTGATTATGTTCATTCCAAAATTCATCATCGCTTAATGCATTGATAAGTGGGTAAAAATCGGAAGAGGGGACGATTTCAGGCTTACATGCAATCCATATACGAATTTGTGAAAATATAGGATTATTTCTGGGCCAACTCAAGAATTCGTTTCTTGCTTCATACAGGTCTAGTTGAATTAACCTTTCATACAAATGTACGTATCGCAATACGTATCCTTCCAGTCCGACATCTCTTATACTTAAACCTAGTTCTATACTGCTATCCTCTCTAATTGGTGATAACAAACGCACTGAGTGAGGTGTCCTTTTCTCTGATTCTAACGAATAAGCGTATTCAATATTTTTCCTCAGTTCTGGAATCACTTTAATTAGTAAAGAATTTGGAATATTAATTGCATCAAAATGGTGTTTTTCTATATACCGTACATCTAATTGCAGAAATTCACGAAGCTCAGTTATCGTATTAATTGGAGGAAGAAGGCTATTTATTTTGTTAGATACAGCTAAATATGGGCGCGTCAGTTTTATATATTGACGGAACGTCACTTCATTCCAACCGTATGTTTTAATTTCGTGTGATAGACTATACCAGTGGAGATCTAAATCTTTATCTTCATATTGCCAAGACTCAATTAGGTATTGCCAGATTTTGCGAATTTCACTATCTATTTTATTCTCTTTAAGTTTCTGTAAAATGTAATGTTGGATAGCTGGTTCGAGATAATTTTGTTTCGTTGCCCACCATATGGCTGTCGGCTGATGAGCTACTTTTGCAAGCCAAGCACCAAGATACCATTGTCTACTAGATAACTTTGAGTTTCCATATTCAGATGTTGTTCTGAATGAAGCAAAATGTTTCTCGTTTAACTCTTTAACATCATCATGATGTGGTTGAAACGCATCCCATGCCTTTTTAGCTATTTCTATATCTTCATTATTCTTTTGATAAATATCAGGTGTTTTATCAAAGTCTAAACCGTATAAAGTGAAAGGTTCAGGGGAAGTGTTACATCTCAAAGGCCAGCGGTTATTAGAGTGTGTAGCAAGTCGTATATTACGATCAAAAACACATAACCATTCTGCAGAAGGTGGATTATCGACAAGTGCAAATTTTTCCATACCTTTTGAAGTAGATACAATATGAGCAACTTGTCCACGTTCGTGGGATAAGAGATTGGTTGGGCCACGTCGAGCCATCTCTATAGTTTCGCTATACCATTGCTCTACGTTCTGCGCTCTTTTCGCCCAAGCATCTAATGTCTTCCAAAGAGCGGCATGTTTATCTTCAGGACTATAAGCAATTGCTTGAACACCCTTATGTTCCCATAGTTTTCTTGTATCTTCTATGGTTCCAGATTGAAATGCATATACATTTTTTGCTTTTATCAGATTTTTATTAAGTCCTTCGAGCAAATATTGCATTGGGGGATCATTTGCAGAATAGCCAATAAATACAACTGTATATTTAGAAAAAATCTCTCGAATAAAGTTCGTTGCCCAACCATCGGAAAGATAGGCTCTTCCAAACTCTGAACCTGATAAAACAAAACCATTGCTTTCTGCACCAATGTAATCGGAATTAGATCTTCCATGAAGATATACCAGTCCATCAATTAATTCATTTTTGGATAAATCTGGTAAATTTGGAGGTAGAAAACACGGAATCTCTGTCAAGGAACACTCATTGAATAAGCGATCAAAGTTAGTTGTAATTAATTGCACTCGACCTTCGGATGTAGTGGCAAGGTCTAACAATGATTTATGTGCAGATGTGTCAACTATGTCCGATGGTTTCAGTACTTGAGCTACAGTTTTTTCAATTAAATTCGTTTCGAACTCTTGTTCTAATAAGCTAAATATCCGATCTGTTGAAATAAGGGTTGATGCATAAGAAGGTAATTCAACTTCATTTCCTTCCTTATCTTTTAATCCTTTATTCAAAAAATCATAAAGTTGACGAGCTCGGCTATCATTAGTCGTTCCGAGTAAATCAATAACTTTCTGTGCCAATTGAAAAAACTAGGAAGCTTAGCTTTAGCAAGAGATACCCCTGCGCCACAAAAGAAAACTACGCGCCCTTGATCACGGGCAAGTAATAATTCATCAGGAATAAGTGGCCCATCTTGAATAAACCGCAATTTTCTCTCCTTATATTGCAAATAATTTCATTATACTTTTTTATCATTTACCTTGGAATAAGGCAAATTTTTTCCATCCCATGTTTGTGTTTCTGATGTTGTTCATAAAGCGTTAATATTTCTGAATCAGGAAATT
The DNA here is from genome assembly GCF_000612035.1 of Photorhabdus aegyptia. Taxonomy (NCBI): domain Bacteria; kingdom Pseudomonadati; phylum Pseudomonadota; class Gammaproteobacteria; order Enterobacterales; family Morganellaceae; genus Photorhabdus; species Photorhabdus aegyptia. Next base: position 4,178 of record NZ_JFGV01000070.1, read on the forward strand.
GATAATAAATAACATTTCGTAATTATGCTACACATAGCCCTCTTCAACTCATTGTTATACATAGAATTATGAGCGGTATAAAATGTAGCGCTATTTTGGGATATTATTTATATACTCGTCATCTTTCAAGTTGCCTCTTTGTTGGCTGCATTCGCTCACCCCGGTCACATAGTTTGCTATGCTCCCGGGGATTCTCTCCCTTGCCGTCGCGATGCATCTTGAAATCCATAGGATATAATGGATTGATATCACCTTGATTAGATTGTTTAGCTATTTTCGGATGTTTTCCGGTGATTCTTTTGTTCATGTATCGTCTCTTTCCCTGTAGATAATATAATTTCATCATTGAATTGCTTTAATACCGCTGCAAAGTCCGCACGGACTTTATCCAGATCATCGGCTAAAGTATCAACGTCACTTTTCTGTGGGATAAGATCAAAGTAGTTTGTATTGGGCATAATATCGAATTTCGGTGAAATTGATCTTAATTTATGAAAATATTGTATGAAAATATTCATTATATTATCCGTATTATTAGTTGTTTCTATTAGTTAAATAATTTATTAGCAATGATGTTTTCTTAAGTTTTGATTGAAGAATCATACCTGATAAATAGATTTATGCCATAGAAATATTGCGAGCCGTTTCAAAAAAAGGACTGAAAATAATGGAATATAATTTCATTCAAGATAATGATTAGTCGTTTATATAGAATTATTAATTGGTATGATTCACGACGAAAAGTATCAGAATATGCTATAGTGCCGACTGGTTTTTGCTTATATTTTTGGAATCTTATGTCTTATCAATGTCCCTTATGTCATCACTCTTTATTGCTCGCTCGACAGCAATGGCGCTGTGAGAATAATCATCAGTTTGATTGTGCTAAAGAAGGGTATGTTAATTTGATGCCCGTTCAGCATAAAAAATCCAAGGAGCCGGGGGATAGTCCGGAGATGATGCAATCAAGAAGAGCGTTTTTAGATTCAGGGCATTATCAACCATTACAACAACGGGTTTCGGAATTACTGGAAAAGTATCTGCCAGAAAATGTAGAGAGTTTGTTGGATATAGGATGCGGTGAAGGTTATTACACCGCTGCGGTTGAAGTGCAATTAAGCAAGAGACGTAATCTTAAAATCTATGGGTTAGATGTTGCTAAGATCGCAGTTCGTTATGGAGCTAAGCGTTATCCGGCTGTTAGCTTTTGTGTTGCGTCGAGCCATCGTTTGCCATTTGCCGATAAATCGCTTGCCGGGGTATTAAGGATTTACGCGCCTTGCAAAGCGGAAGAACTGGCAAGGGTGGTTAAGCCACAGGGAATTGTTTTGACAGTCACCCCAGGTCCTCGCCATCTTTATCAGCTCAAGGAGTTGATTTATCAAAATATTCATCTTCATCCATTGAAGGCAGAACCGTTGGAAGGATTTGAATTGATAACCGATGAATCGTTATCTTATCCAATGAAATTAGATGGCGTACAAGCGTATCATTTATTACAGATGACACCATTTGCCTGGCGAGCAGCAGAAGATGTGAAAAAAGGATTGGCAGATAGAATGCTGTTTGGATGTGAAACTGATTTTATACTGCGGGTTTATCAACGCCTTAATTGATCAAGATTTCAGCCCAAAATATATACCCTATGGATTTCAAGATGCATCGCGACGGCAAGGGAGAGAATCCCCGGGAACATAGCAAACTATGTGACCGGGGTGAGTGAGTGCAGCCAACAAAGAAGCAACTTGAAAGATGACGGGTATAGTGTTTAACAGATATACCCTATGGCTTTACGGGTATAAATATTTTGGGCTGGTGGCGTTATTTGGCGTACATAAATAATTCTAGATGTTCAAATAAGATATTGAAGCCAATTGCAATTAGAATCAGCCCACCAATAAGTTCAGCGCGTTTACCTAACCGTGGGCCAATATAACGGCCAATTAACATGCCCAATGTTGCCATAACCATTGTCATCATTCCGATAGCCATCGCAGTATGCACGATATTGACTTCAAGGAACGCTAGCCCAATACCAATTGCCATTGCATCCAGACTGGTGGCAATGGCTGTTGTTATCAACACAATTGAATTATGGCGGCAGGGTGACTCACACTTTTTTTCCTGCTTTGCTTTGAAACTCTCTGTAATCATTCTACAACCCAGAATGAATAACAGAGTGAAAGCAATCCAGTGATCCCACTCCATAATATATTGGCTGGCATAAAGCCCTAGAGACCAGCCAATCAATGGGGTACAGGCTTCTGCCAAACCAAATATTAAACCGGTACGGATTGCTTCACGAAAATGCGGTCTATGTAGTGCGGCCCCTTTGCAAATTGAAGCAGCAAAGGCATCCATTGATAGTGCTAAAGCTAGGATGAGGGTTGCGTACATATTCATTAATATAGCCTCGGTTGGGTGTTTCCATATACATATAACCCACCCCCAACCAATGATGGTGCTATATGCAATGGTCTTGCCAACCGAATTAATAGCTATCTCATTAGACTATTTCATTTGCTATTTTGAGCAACAATAATGCCTATTAAGATAGCAATAAGGCTACCCGCACCACGTTTATTTTGTAACGAGCGTGTTGATACGGGCTTTTCAGAGAAATTAACTAAATCGCTTCTCTGAAACAGGCTACTCCCCATGACAATTTAAAAGATAGCACAATAATTCAAAAAGGGAAAATAATATTATTTTTAGGGTTAATCAATGATATTGATAATAATTATCATTATCTATTTTATGGGAAAAATAAAAGCCAGCGTATAGCTGACTGTTTATTATTTATTTCTTTATATATTATTATTTCTTATCTATCTATTTTCGATGAGGAATTTGTAAATTCTTTCTAAATCATCAATTTGGCTTACTGATATATATAATTTCTTGTTTTCTAAACCAATAACCAGGATGCCATCTTCAGATAAATTCATGGTTTTTATCCGGTTATAGGAAATAAAGGTGTTTGCATAGAAGAAACCGTTATTCTTAAACAATAACTTAGGCGAACGTATATAGGAAATATAAATAGTCACCAGGGTAGTAAACAACAATAAATATGTGGTTAAACGGCTACCATAGGTGGTAATATTGTTATAAACAACAATAAGAATAAGGATAATAAAGATAAGTGCATCAATTTTGTGTTTTCTTTTTAGCTGTATTTGTAAGTAGGTTTTCCCTTTCAGCAAATTAACCACGAATTCATCATAAACAGCAAAAGCTAGCATTAGTACGATTAAACCAGCTAATACTATATCATTAAGGCTCATTCCTTATCCCTATATTGTTATAAAAAAGAAAAGATGGGGAGGAGCTCCTCCCCGAATGATATTTACTAGAGACCAAGGAAACCAAATCTGGCGCCAATAATCCCCAGAATAAAGAAGCCAATAATGATCCACAGAGCATTGACTTTATGCCGTAATAGCCACATACAGGCAAATGTCAGCAAAAGTGGTACCAAGCCTGGCATCAACTGATCGAGAATATTCTGAACCGTGGTTATTGTCTTTTCACCCGTCTGTTGGTTAGGAATTTCTGATACAACCAACGGGATATTGACTTTTGTCCATTTATTAACTAACGCCCCCATAACAAATAGACCAAGGATTGACGCTCCTTCCGTCATTTTTTGCAGGAAGCCGCCACCCATATCCTGAACGATATTGATCCCTTTCTTATAACCATAAGAGATACCTGAATAGAGAACTAACAGGCGTACCAGGTTGAATAAGAAGAAGAATAAGACAGGCCCAAGCCAGCTACCGCTCATTGCGAGGCCGGCGCCCAAAGCAGCAAAGACTGGGCGGGCTGTCCCCCAGAAAATAGGGTCGCCAACACCAGCCAATGGTCCCATCAGACCAACTTTGATACCGTTGATCGCACCATCATCAATGGTTGCACCGTTAGCACGCTGTTCTTCCATTGCCAGAGTGACACCCAGTACAGGCGCAACGACATAAGGGTGAGTGTTAAAGAATTCAAGGTGGCGTTTAAGTGCCTGTTTACGCTCATCGGTATTTTCTGGATACAAACGACGAAGAGCTGGCACCATAGAGAAGCAGAAGCCCAGGGCCTGCATACGTTCAAAGTTCCATGAACCTTGAAACACATTAGAACGGAGAAATACACCGCGGATATCACTGGGCGTCAGTTTTTTCTGGTCTGCTGTCTGAGCAGCCGTTTTTGTTGTATCTAACATGTTGCTCATCCTTTTAATCTAATTCGTTATCAAGATCGTTATTGGTGTGTCCGGGGGCAGCAACTACCTGAGATTTGTTATATTTAGGGCTTAGCTGAATGTACAGCACGGCCATAACAATACCAATAATGCCTAATGCAACCAGGTTAAATTCAGTGAATGCCGCTGTGACGAAGCCGAGGTAGAAGAAAGGCATTAGGTAGCCGGCGCGCATCATGTTGATAACCATTGCATAACCCACAACGACGATCATCCCTCCTGCGATGTTCAAGCCATCTGTTACCACTTTTGGAATAGAGGCAAGTAACTGCTGGACTTCGTTGGTGCCAACCGATAGTGCAACGATCAGGGCAGGGATGGCGATACGCATTGCCTGGAGCAGTAATGCGGATAGGTGGATAAAGCTAATCGCCCGCAGGCTGCCACGTTCTGCTGCATTGTCAGCCGCATGCTGGAAGGCGACTGTGATGGTACGTACAATGATAGTCAGAACTTGTCCTGCTGCTGCTAGTGGAATGGCCAAGGCGATACCTTCACCGATATCACGACCACCGGCGATGACCAGAATCGTTGAGATGATTGATGCTAAGGCCGCATCCGGGGCAATTGCAGCGCCGATATTCATCCAGCCAAGGGCGATCATCTCTAGCGTACCACCGATAATGATACCGGTTGTCATATCACCAAGAATGATCCCGATTAAGGTGCAGGCCACGAGTGGGCGGTGGAATTGAAATTCATCAAGAATGGAATCCATTCCGACTATACAAGCTACGATGAATATCAATGTAATTTGAACAACGGTAATTTCCATTGTTTGTCTCCTGTAACCAAATTAAATTTGGTGAGAAATTTTTATCATTGAGAAATTTTTGTCATTGAGTAATAGTTAAATTGCTCTGATCTGGTTTTCGTTTTTAACCTTCTGGAGTAGATCCATCATTTGTAGACGGCTGTCACTGGCAACCTTACGGGCTTCAAGCTCAATACCTCGTTCATCTAGTTTTTTGAAGGCTTCAATATCGGTTTCATCAACGGATATTGCGTTGTTAACTTGTGTTTTCCCTTGACGGAAAGCCATTCCTCCGATGTTGACAGATGTGATATCGACACCATCCTCGACTAAACGCAAAACATCTGTTGGGTTTGTAAACAGCAACATGACACGTTCATTGGCATATTTCGGGTTGTTATAAACGCGAACACATTTTGCAACATCAACAACGTGAGCACTGAGCCCCGGTGGAGCAACTTGTTTTAGTAAGGTGGTACGGACAGTATCAGCAGCAACTTCATCGCTGACGACAATGATCCGTTTGACATTGGTTTCTTTTGTCCAACGAGTAGCGACCTGACCATGAATGAGGCGGTCATCAATTCGGGCCAATGCAATTTTCATATGACCACCGGTTGATGGTGCAAATGAAGGTGCCGCAACGGATGCTACAGGCTTGGCTGGTTCAGTTTTTTGAGGTTCTTCTGTTTTCAGGGCCCGGATGCCTTCTTTCCCTGTTTCCAGAGCAACAGAAACCAGCTCTGTCAGAGATGGGTCATCATCTCGACACATAAAGGTTTCAACCAGCATTGGAACGTTAACACCGGTGATGATTTCATAATTCTCTTTATCTACGGCGATACGGCTAGCCGCATTGAATGGACTTCCTCCCCATGTATCGACAAGAAACAGTACGCCTTGCTCTGTATCAAGCGTTTCGAGTTTACTGTTGTATTTTTCAAATAAAGTATCGGCATTTTCACCAGGAACGAAGTCAATGTAAGAAACATTTTCTTGCTCTCCAATTAACATCTCTGCGGTACGAAGCAGTTGTTCAGCCGCAGCCCCGTGCGTGCCAATCATAATGGCTATACTCACTTGTTTTCCCCTCTGTTAACAATATATACCCGTTATCTTTCAAGTTGCCTCTTTGTTGGCTGCACTCACTCACCTCGGTCACATAGTTATCTATGCTCCCGGGGATTCGCTCCCTTGCCGTCGCGATCCATCTTGAAATCCATTGGGTATCAACGCAGGATTATTACAAAGTTACTGCAATAATTTTGATGAATCATTCCTCCAATAAAAATCTTATTTGTATGTATAATGACCTTTTATCAATATGATACCTAAATATTTGACTTGATTTAGACTTTATCTCTTATTGACTGAAAAAATCGGCTGTTAGATTAACATTAGAAATACCGAAGGAAAATTGCTGTCAGTCAGAAAAAATGAAATAGATAAAAATGTTAACCACAAAACAATTTAATAAGCTAAAAATTGTAAAATTAATTTATAATTATCTATAATTTGTTTATTGTTAGATGTTTATTCTGCTCTCGGTAACATCTTATTAATTTAAAATCGAAAACATATTCATCTTTTTAGATCAAAAGATGATCATTTTAAGTTTTGGCTAAAAAATATCCCAACCATAAGGTAGGGATATTTTCATTACAGAAGTATTTATTGATTAAAAAACAGGTTATTTATTTGATTAATCACACTGAACTTTAATTGCCAGACCACCGCGGGATGTTTCACGATATTTAGCGTTCATGTCTTTACCTGTTTCGTACATGGTTTCAATAACTTTATCGAGAGAAACACGTGGTTCACTGGTGCGGCGCAAAGCCATGCGTGCAGCATTGATTGCTTTTACTGAAGCAATGGCATTTCGTTCGATACAAGGTACTTGTACCTGGCCTGCCACCGGGTCACAGGTAAGGCCGAGGTTATGCTCCATACCGATTTCAGCCGCAACACAGACCTGTTCAGCGCTGCCGCCAAGCAGCTCAGCAAGGCCGGCTGCTGCCATCGAGCAGGCAACACCTACTTCCCCTTGGCAACCCACTTCAGCTCCAGATATTGATGCATTCATTTTATAGAGAATGCCAATAGCGCCGGAAGCGAGGAAATAGCGGATATAGAGTTCTGGCGTTACAGGTTCAATGCAATGGTTGTAATAAGCGAGTACGGCAGGAACAATGCCACAAGCGCCATTGGTTGGTGCGGTAACAACACGTCCACCCGCAGCATTTTCTTCATTGACTGCCAGAGCGAACATGTTCACTAAATCCACAACATTCATTGGATCATTGGACAGATTGTTTGATGAGGTCAGCATGCGATGTAGTGCCGCTGCCCGGCGTGGTACACGCAGTGGGCCAGGTAAAACCCCTTCTGTGTTCAAACCACGTTCAATACAGGCCCGCATGGTATCCCAGACATCGGCAAAATAGGCATTAATTTCTTCTTTGCTGTGGAGGTCCAGCTCATTTTTCATCATTAAACCGGAAATAGATAACCCGGTTTTATTACAATTCATCAGTAATTCTTTTGCTGAATTGAATGGATATGAAACGGGTTTGGTATCCTGAGAGGGTTTACCAAAATGTTCTTCATCAACAATAAAACCACCACCAATTGAGTAGTAGGTTTTGCTATAAACTTTTTTGTCCCTCGCGAATGCGTGAATTTGCATGCCGTTTTCATGTAATGACAGGTTATCACTACGGAAAACCATGCCGCTATCACGCGGGAAATCGACTTCATGTAAACCGTTGGCCAGCTTAATACGCTGTGTTTGCTCTACATCACGAATAAAACCGGGGATCGAATCAATATCAACGGTGGCGGGCAAATTACCTGCCAGACCCATGATAATGGCGATGTCCGTATGATGACCCTTGCCGGTTAATGAGAGTGAGCCGTAAACATCGACGGCTACACGCGTGATAGAAGGCATTAATCCCTGGTTTACCAGATCGTCGACAAACTGTTTGCCGGCTTTCATCGGACCAACCGTATGAGAGCTAGATGGGCCAATACCGACCTTAAACATGTCGAAAACGCTAATCACGCCAGACTCCTTAAAAAAGATAGAGATATAGTTATATGTATTGAGGTACGCTACTTTACTGTGATTTAGTAGTGTTGATAAGGGAGTTTACAGTTTTTTTTGAATTATGATAGCAACAGTGATAAAGATGGGCAAAAAAAATACAAATTAGTTATCCTTAAATGATTTGGATCAAACTTGAACTTGTTGAGCTAATTGATGAATTATTGTCGCTGTTAATCCCCAAATGAGATGCTGCTGATACCAATAAAAATAGACACGATGTTGCTGACCACGGCGATTAACATCAAGATAATGATAATTCGAAAGTGAAAGTGCTTCAGATAGAGGAACTTCGAATATTTTGGCAACTTCTGTCGGGTTACTATGGAGGGATAATCCGGGGGGCAATAATCCGACAATAGGCGTCACCAGATAGCCGCTGATGCTATTTAAAGGGGCCAGTTGGCCTAGAACCTGAACTTTCTGATGAGGTATGTTAACTTCTTCTTCTGCTTCCCGTAGTGCTGTCGCGATTATTGATTTATCTTTAGGATCAGCAGCCCCTCCTGGAAAGGCGACTTGACCGGCATGTGATCGTAAGGTGGCGGAGCGTCGAGTCAATAATAACGTTGGTTTCGGTTTGCAGATGATGGGTAATAACACCGCAGCATGGCGGTTGTTATCTGAAAGCCGTTTAGGTGGTGGTGGAAGTTGTAACTGAAATCTGTTAACGAAATCAGACAGCGATATCATATGACTTTTATTTTCCCTAGTTGTGGCAAAATACAATTCAACTTATCAAATGTTTCCTGATACTCTTTTTCGGCAATACTGTCGGCAACGATCCCGCCGCCGGCCCAACAATATATTTTTTCTTTCTCGGTTAAGAGGGTACGAATGGTGATATTGCTATCCATTGTGCCACAGAAACTAATATAGCCAATTGAACCACAATATCCATGTCGGCGGTGAGGTTCAAGCTCTTCTATTATCTCCATTGCTCTGATTTTAGGAGCACCGGTAATAGAACCACCGGGAAAACAGGCACGTAATAGATCCGTAGCATGTTGTTCATTTGGCAGTGTTGCGGTGATGGTGCTAACCAGATGATGGACGGCAGGGAATTGTTCAACCATAAATAATTCGGGAACTTTAACTGACCCTGGTGTGGCTACCCGGCCAATATCATTCCGCAATAAATCGACAATCATCAAATTTTCAGCTTGGTCTTTTTTTGACGCCGCGAGTTTTTCAGCTTGCACGGCGTCCTTTTCTGCATCACTTAAGCGCGGTAATGTTCCCTTGATCGGGCGAGTTTGAATTTGTTTATTTTCCAAGAGTAAAAAACGTTCGGGAGAGACACTGATAACGCTGTTTTCCGGTAAACGAATAAAGGCTGAAAAAGGTGCGCGGTTGCTCTCATTAAGTTTTATGAATGCTTGCCATTCATCTCCTTGATAATCGGCGCAAAATCGTTGTGCCAGATTAACTTGATAACAATCGCCGCTTAACAGATAGTGATGAATGCAGTTAATCTTCTCATTATATTGTTTAGCGCTCATATTCGACAGCCATTCACTGGTCAACGTAAAAGTTGCTTTTGGTGAAATTTGGCGAGATGTAAGCCAGTTCAGGCGTGTATCAACATCACTGTAACTGAATAAAATCACCTCTTTTTTATGATGATCAACAATCAGTGCCCAGTCATAAATACCTACTGCCATATCCGGAAATGAGAGATCATTTTTGGCCTGTGACGGTAATTCTTCAATATAACGCCCTAGGTCATATCCCCATAAACCGAGTGCGCCACCCTGAAATGGCAAATCAGCATCAAGTTTTGCTGTAATATTTAATTTCTTTAGCTGTTTTTTTAGCAGGTGAAAGGGATCTTCCTCAGTAATATAGATATCACCATCTTCGTTTATTTCAGTCGATTTATTATGACTGAGCAGTGTTATCCGTGGTTCTGCAACCATAATATCAAACCGGTTATGGGGGTGGTTGGCAGAACCAGAATGGAGCAGCATTGCCCAAGGTTGGTTTGAAATCGGCGCAAAATAGTTGATGGCAGCGTCTGGTTGATAAGGTAATTGCCGTTTTTGTAGTGAAATACTCATTATGATGTTGGTTTAGCAGTTGTAACGTAAAAGTTAGTTTTGATTTTAATCCTTACAGATTAACATAGAAATCTATTCCTTACTTGAGTTAAAAATCGCTATACTCCTCGGCATAGATCACTTTATAGAGGTTATTATCATGTTTTCGGATATGCCAACATTATCCCATCAGGAACAGCAACTAGCAGTGGAAAAAATTCAGCAATTGATGGTTGAAGGAATGAGCAGTGGGGAAGCGATTGCGTTGGTTGCTCAAGAAATTCGTGAACAGCATCGAGGAAAAGAACAGGTGAATGTAGTGTTTGATGATGAAAAATGAACATAATTAAATTATTTATTTAACAATAATCACACATTTGTTTTACCTGACATGCTAGGTTAGCTCCATATTTAATCTCTTACTTTGAGATATTAACGGGAGGTAGTATGAAAGCATGTCATATCATTAACAGAGTTGGCCTATCGGGTGCTGCACTTTTGCTCACTGTTTCATTCACAGTATCTGCTGTATCGGAGAACAAACGTGTTGGTAAATTTATTTCTTGCGATAATTTAACCAAATCGCAAATTGCCGCTCAAGTAAAGCGTGATTTTCTGCAAAACCGCATTAACCATTGGTCAGAAGATAGAAAGCAGTTGGGAACTTCTAAACCAGTGGTGTGGGTAAAGGCGGAAAATATTACTGGCGATAAAGATATCTTAAAAATTCCGCTGACTGTTCGTGGTTCTAAACGTGACAAAGGTTACCGTGTTGTCGTTGATTGTCAGCAAAATACGATTAGCTATAGCGAATTGAAATAACATTTTCTGCTAGTTATCTCTACCCGTCGTTAGACGGATACTGGGTTTGGTGTTAGTCAGTAAAGGAAATGTTATGTCAGAATTGAGAAAATTATATCCGGTTTGTGAGGCTTATCGCTCGGGTTATTTGGATACAGGCGATGGTCATCAAATTTATTGGGAATTGTGCGGTAATCCTGTAGGTAAGCCTGCTGTATTTATTCATGGCGGGCCAGGCGGTGGTATTGCCTCTTATCACCGTCGGTTATTCGACCTGAAGAAATATCATGTCATGCTATTCGATCAGCGTGGTTGTGGACGTTCAAAACCTCATGCCAGTTTGGAAAATAATACCACTTGGCATTTAGTTGAAGATATTGAGCGTTTACGTCAATTGATGGGGGTGGAAAAATGGCTGGTATTTGGTGGCTCGTGGGGTTCAACTTTATCTTTAGTTTATGCTCAGACTCATCCTCAACGCGTTTCTGAATTAATTCTTCGGGGAATTTTCTTGCTGAGACCACAAGAGTTGCACTGGTATTATCAGGATGGCGCTTCTAATTTCTTCCCTGACAAATGGCAACGCACAGTATCTATTTTATCGGAGGAAGAACGAAAGGATGTGATCGGAGCATATAATAAGCGGCTGACCAGTGATGACCTTCGTGTGCAATTAGAAGCCGCTCGTCTCTGGAGTTTGTGGGAAGGGGAGACGGTGACATTGCTTCCTTCAAATAGTGTGGAGTGTTTTGCAGAAGATGAGTTTGCTTTGGCATTTGCTCGGATTGAGAACCACTATTTTATCAATGAGGGTTTTATGAATGAGGAGCAGCAACTGTTGAATAATATTGACGTTATACGGGATATTCCGGCAGTTATCATTCATGGCCGATATGATATGGCTTGCCGGGTGCAAAATGCTTGGGATCTGGCGCAGGCATGGCCGGAGGCGGAATTATATATCATTGAAGGAGCAGGACATTCATTTGATGAGCCGGGTATTTTACATCAGCTTATTAGTGCAACAGATAGGTTTGCCGATAAGTAATTGGATATAACCACCGGTTATCCGGTGGTTACTCACTGACTGGCTGATTAGCGGCCTTTGGGTTCGTAGGGTAAGCGGGAAAGCTGTTTGGATAATTGGCGATAATGCACTAAGCGTTGTTGAAAATATTGCCGCAGATACTCGGGTTGCTCTTGTTCAACGGTATCAGGCAGTACTGGCATATTGTAACGCTCCTTAAAAGCTACGCCGGAGGCTGCCAAATCAACATTCATTTTATCCATGTTCTCTGTGGAAAGCTCGGCCAGATTATGTTTCATAAGTGTCTTTCTCATTCACACACAAAGTGATAAAACTAATCCAGAAGAGTTTTTCTGGCAAGGTCTGAATTGATTATTTTATAAATATAAATAATATTCATTATCATTAAATATAAAAATTCCTTGATGAAGATTATTTTGTAAATGTAATTCATTTTCATTTAAATATATTAAATGAGATTCATTTTCATTTTATTTATCATGAAATATATTTATATTTCAATATGATATGTATATTTAATTTATTTTCTCTTATTGGGTTTTATTATTCTGATTTAATTGGCATAATATAGGTGAATTAATGACTGGAGTATCTATTATGTTAAACCGAGAAATGATTGATAAATTAAATGAACAGATGAATCTGGAGTTCTATTCTGCGAATTTATATCTACAAATGAGTGCATGGTGCGGTGAACAAGGATTACCTGGCGCTGCTGCGTTTTTTAAATCACACTCCCAGGAAGAAATGCAGCATATGCATCGTTTGTTTGATTATCTGAGTGATACAGGTGCAATGCCACGTTTGGGGCAAATTGATGCGCCTTCCGCCGATTATGAATCTATAACCCATGTACTCAATAGAACTTATGAACACGAGAAGTTTATTACTGCCGAAATTAATAAACTTGCTCATTTGGCGATAACCACGCAGGATTATTCTACTTTTAACTTTCTGCAATGGTATGTAGCGGAACAGCATGAAGAAGAGAAATTGTTTAAATCTATCCTTGATAAATTAGGTATGGTTGGCGAGGATGGTAAAGCACTTTTCCTATTGGATAAAGATCTGAAAGGTCTGGCTGCTGCAAATCCTGTCTAATGAAATGGAATTAATTAGCCGCAGTAGTCGCAATAACTTTAGGTATTTAAAGTCAATGCTGCGGTTTTCCTTTATTTTTGCGCGATAGTTCACAAGACGAAATTCTCATTGTAAGTTATCGCAGATAAAATAACTCTTTTGATATAAAATGATGACAACTTATCGAGATTCATTTGAAAATTAAGAGGTTATTGATGACTATTAGCACAATTCGCTCTTTTTGCCGAAAATTATCTGCTCTAATTGTTCTTTTTGTTGGCATATCCTGCCAGCAAGCTTTGGCCCATGCCCATTTGACAGAACAAATTCCGGCGGAAGATACTACTGTAGAAAATACACCGCAGGTAATCACATTAAGCTTTTCTGAAGGTATTGAACTGAATTTTAGTAAAGTAAAAGTGACTGGTCCGGAAAATAGACCCATTAAAACCGGAAAATTGAAGCTTGATCCGGCAACTAATACAAAACTGATTCTTCCTATCGAAGATAAACTAACGACAGGGAGATATGATGTGAACTGGAGCGTGGTCTCTGTTGATGGGCATAAGACCAAAGGTGTCTATAGCTTTACAGTGAAATAATTATGTCTCTGGCGGCGCTGTATATTCTTTGTCGCTTCACCCATTTTGTGGCAGTTATGTTAATGTTTGGCTTTAGCGTATTTACTGCCATCTTGGTTCCTGAGCGTTTATCTGTTCTGATTGATGCGCGCCTTCGTTTAGGGGTAATTATCAGTACCGTTGTGACATTAATAACAACAATTGGATGGTTGGCAATTCAGGCGGGAATAATGGGGGATGGCTGGCAGGATATTTATAATCTAGAAATCTGGTTGGCAGTACTGGGAACAACTTTTGGTAAAGTTTGGCAATGGCAAATACTGATTTCAATAGTTGCTACGGGGTTTTTGTTTATCAGTAAACAAAAAGCCAGAAATATTCTGATGTTAATCAGTTCTACGGTTTTACTCGCCTGCCATGCCTTTATAGGCCATTCGGTAATGCATGATGGGATAACCGGCGTTTTTTCTCAGGTCAATCAGGTAATTCACTTAGTGAGTGTTGGGTATTGGTTTGGTGGATTATGGCCTTTTTTGTTATGTCTGCAATTTTTACGGATAAAAAATGAATTGGCCATAGGGTTGGATAAACAGATTATGATTTCTATGATGCGTTTTTCCACGTATGGTCACGTTGCTGTAACCCTGATTATTATAACGGGCATCATAAGCAGCTTAATTTTGCTGCCGAACTGGCCGAAATATAGCGGCAGTGAATATCAATCCATGCTATGGCTGAAGATAGCATTAGTGGCGGGCATGGTGATGCTAGCATTAATTAACCGCTATATCCTGGTTCCCAAACTGAAACAACCTGGCCGTTATCAGTTGTTGATTATCAATAGTTGGATTGAAATTATCCTCGGAGCATTGGTTTTATTATGTGTTGCTGCTTTTGCCACTTATCAACCAGTTTGATTTTCTTAGCTAACTATCTATCTCAATAGGTGCTATTGGTGTAGCCTATTCTTGACACTAAATATATAGTGAATATGGAAAAAGCTGGAGTGTATAAAGATCCACTTCGCTCGCTTTTATATCTACATTGGTAACTATTATGAAACGTTTACTCTTATTACTTTCCTTGTTTTGTCTCTCTTTTCAAAATGTTGCTGCGCCGATTGAAACGGTGAGTAAGCTACAATTTGGTGATAAATGGGCATTTACACGGGAAGAGGTGATGTTGGATTGCCGAGCAAATAAGGCTCTGTTTGTGATTAATCCAAGTACGTTAGTGCAATACCCATTGAATGATATAGCCACAGAGATGATGCAGGTAGGGAAAGTGAATGCTAAGTCTTTGGATATTATTTTATTGGATGATAGCAAAAATCCAACTCAAAAAATGAGTATAGAGCCATTCCAACAAGCAGCTTTAGCATTGTGCGATAAAAAATAATGTCATTGAGTAAGCGATAGCGTCTATATTTGGCTTAATGGAAGATGTTGTTTTTGATTATTTATTATCCAAAAAGTTGGTAAAATGCAAGTATGTCGGCTACGCTTTAAGTTGTAAGTTGTTTTTCGTCTCAATGACACTTTTAGCGCACGGCTCTTAAGAGCCATTTTCCCTAGGCCGAGTAGAGGAGTCAACTCGGCCTTTTTTTGTCACAAGTTTTGTGGACATCAGACCACCCTCATAACCCATGCATGTCTTTGTCTATCATAATGCTTTCTGTAGAGAAGAATGTGTTTATCGTTTAATAAGGCGGGAATACTGGTGTGTTCATCCCATCCATCCAACTGCATACAGAGTTCGCGGTCGGAATTACAGGGAATGCTGATGGTGATATCATCCTCTTCAGAAGGTGAAGAGAGAATAGCATCATCAATTTCGTAGCTGGAAATTCTTAATATTGTCTGGTTCATGATCGCTCCTTAACTTTTAGATAACAGGTAAGACCAGTGTGGCCATCATTGAGGATAGATCAAATAGCTGAGATTTCCAGTAATAATATTTTCTATGTTGGATAATCGGTAGATGATATTGCTGTTATAATTATCTGTTCTAAAACTTACTATCGTCATATTGCTTTTTTTATCTTTGTCATTCTTTGACCTTTTATACATTCAGTAGGAAATATTTATTTGGTGTGGTAGTAAGGAGTAAAAGTGTTAGTGATGGTGTAGTAAATGCAATAATTCTACGGATAAATTGTTTGAATGTTTTGTTTTTTACTACACAACCAGTCAATTCTCAAATGGAAGAGGCTAATGAACGACACTGTTATCAGATAATTGATCTTTATAATTGTGGAAAAGTTCAATTTAATTTTATTGTATGGGAACCTGGAGGTGCTGACGGTGAATCATATTCATACTGGTTGCGCCCCTGATAATGTTTTGGTAAGTAGTGTGATATCTCACAAGCTTTTGCAAGTATTCAATAAATATATTAAAGAATATCTTATTAAAGATAGTAAAGAATTTACGTCAGTGTGACAGACTGTTAACCTTATTGTTATGGGCATTTGATATTTTTTTGATATAAAAATAGAGATGCGTTTTGTGAATTTCATCGGATAGGTCAATTATGAATAAAAATGAGTTCTATCGGGAGCTTACGGGGGACTTAAAAGCTCTGTTGTCTGGTGAGTATGACTTAATAGCAACGCTGGCTAATGCCAGTGCATTGTTGTATGAACGCTTGCATGATGTTAACTGGGTTGGTTTTTACCTGATTGATGGCGATACGTTGGTGTTAGGGCCATTTCAGGGAAAAGTTGCTTGTGTCAGAATACCTGTTGGCAAGGGGGTATGCGGAACGGCTGTATTAGAAAAGCGCATCCAGCGTGTTGATGATGTTCATACGTTCCCAGGCCATATCGCCTGTGATGCTGCTAGTAACGCTGAAATTGTGCTTCCGTTGATTGTAAGCGATAGAATCATCGGTGTATTGGATATTGATAGTACGGTCTTTAATAGGTTCGACGAGAAAGACGAATTTGGCTTACAAGCCCTTATTGATGGGCTTTGTGCTCATTTAGAACAGTGCGTTATGCCTAAATATGTTGAATTGAATGTAACTTAACATATGGATAACGTGGCATTTATCAGCAACGCTATTATAATGACGCCAGTTCATGCCTATGCTGGTTGGCAAAACCGTTGTAATCAGGAAATTTCATGGAAAATCAACCTAAGTTGAATAGTAGTAAAGAGATTATTGCATTTTTAGCTGAGCGTTTCCCGCTCTGTTTCGTAGCAGAAGGTGAAGCTCGTCCTTTAAAGATCGGTATTTTTCAAGATATCGTTGAACGTATTCAGGACGAAGAGTGTTTAAGTAAAACACAACTGCGCTCCGCCTTACGTCTGTACACATCAAGTTGGCGCTATTTGTATGGTGTTAAAGAAGGTGCACAGCGTGTTGACCTTGATGGTAATTCATGCGGTGAACTGGAAGCGGAACACATTGAACACGCTCTCCAGCAACTGACTGAAGCCAAAGCACGGGTTCAGGCACAGCGTGCGGAACAAAGAGCTAAGAAACGTGAAGCTGAAAATGCGGCGGCTGGTGAAAAAAATGAACGGCCCGCAGCCAAGAAACCTGCACCTCGTCGCCGTGCTAACAATATTGAGGGGGAAAAACGGCAGCAACAGCCACGCCAACAAAAGCGTCCTCAGCAAGCACGTAAGCCAGTTGCTAAACCTGCTCAACCTTCACCTACTCAGATTATCGATGTTTCATCGCTGAAAATTGGTCAGGAAATTAAAGTAAGAGTGGGTAAGAGTTCAGTGGATGCTTCTGTGCTTGAGATCGCCAAAGATGGTGTACGAGTACAATTGCCTTCCGGTTTGGCAATGATTGTACGCGCAGAACATTTACAGTTCTGATACGGAGGCCAACCTGGGCATGAACAAATTCGTCAGACTGGCTTTTGTCTTAGGTGTTTCAATTTTTGGTACTTGTTATGCAAATACAAACAGTCCGGTGGCTGTTCCTGTTGGCATTGAACAACTACCTATATTGAAGCAGGAACCTCAGCATTCAACAGTGAGCGAGCGGGTAACATCCCGCTTCACTCGTTCTCATTATCGCCAATTTGATTTAAATGGTGATTTTTCGGCAAAAATATTTGATCGCTACCTCAATATACTGGATTACAGCCATAACATATTATTAGCGTCAGATATTGCTCAGTATGCCGATAAGAAAAAGTTGTTAGGCAAGGAATTGGAAAGTGGGAATCTGGAAATTCCATATGACTTGTTTAATTTGTTACAGAAACGTCGCTTTGAACGTTATCAGTACGCTTTATCGCGTCTTGAACAGCCAATGAATTTTGATGGTAATGATACAATTGATATTGATCGTTCCAAAGCCCCTTGGCCACAGAGTGTGGAAGAGCTAAATAAACTTTGGGATGCTAAAGTTAAGTATGATTGGCTCAACCTCAAGCTCAGTGGCAAAGAGGACAATAAAATCAAAGAGATGCTCACCAAACGTTATCAATCCGCGTTAAAACGTCTGACACAAAGTCAAAGTGAAGATGTTTTCCAATTGATTATGACTGCGTTTGCTCGTGAAATTGATCCTCATACCAATTATCTTTCACCACGCAATACTGAACAGTTTAACTCAGAAATGAGTCTTTCCCTGGAGGGGATTGGTGCTGTTTTGCAAATAGATGATGACTACACGGTTATAAATTCTTTGGTTGCTGGTGGACCTGCCGCCAAAAGCAAAGCATTAAACGTGGGCGATAAGATTATTGGTGTCGCTCAGTCTGGGAAGTCTATGGTGGACATTATTGGCTGGCGTCTGGATGATGTGGTTGCGCTGATTAAAGGTCCTAAAGGGAGTAAAGTACGGCTTGAGGTTATTTCTGATACCAAAGGGGCAAAACCACGTACTGTTACTTTAACTCGTGAACAGATCCGTTTGGAAGATCGGGCTGTGAAGATGTCAGTTAAGACAATGGGTCAGGAAAAAGTGGGCGTTCTTGATATCCCCGGTTTTTATGTTGGTTTGACTGATAATGTTAAAACGCAATTACAAAAACTGACCAAACAGCATGTCAGTGCTATTGTCATTGATTTGCGTAGCAATGGCGGTGGTGCGCTGACAGAGGCGGTTTCTTTATCAGGCTTGTTTCTCCCAAGTGGCCCGATTGTCCAAGTTAGAGATAATAATGGAAAAATCCGTCAGGATTCTGATACCGATGAAGTGGTGTACTATAAAGGACCTTTGGTTGTTCTGGTAGACCATTTTAGTGCTTCTGCTTCTGAAATTTTTGCCGCGGCAATGCAGGATTATGGGCGAGCATTGATTGTTGGTGAACCGACTTTTGGTAAAGGTACAGTTCAACAATATCGTTCTTTGAGTCGTATTTACGATCAAATGATGCGTCCTGATTGGCCATCACTGGGTTCTGTCCAATATACGATTCAGAAGTTCTATCGCGTGAATGGCGGTAGTACTCAGCGTAAAGGGGTTACTCCTGATATTGTAATGCCGACGGGGGTTGATCCGGCAGAAACGGGGGAAAGTTTCGAAGATAATGCTTTGCCTTGGGATAGCATTCCTCCTGCCCGTTATACAGGGTCTAAAATTGTTGCTGCATTGGTTCCTCAGTTGAATGTCGTTCACAATGCTCGCATTACAAATGATCCAGAATTCAAGTACATCAATGAGGATATTGCTCACTATAAGGCGATGAAAGAGCATAAAAATCTTGTTTCTTTGAACTACGCACAAAGAGAGAAAGAGAATAAGGAAGCGGATGCTCTGAAGTTGAATCGCATAAATGATCGCTTTAAACGCGAAGGTAAAAAGCCGTTAACTTCACTGGATGATTTACCTAAAGATTATCAGGGGCCAGATCCCTATCTTGATGAGTCAGTGAAGATTGCACTTGATTTAGCACACCAACCTGCTGAGAAAATGTTAGCTAAATCTAAATAAAATAATGGGTTAAAGCCTGTCAATGATTAATGCCCAATATCGTTCGCTTGAGATGTTTTGAGTGAACGGTATATTGGGTTTTCAATAAAATAATATGAACAGCCTTTTTAAGGTGTTTTTTCTTTTCAGAAAAGATGAATTGTTTCACATTTTCTCAGCATTACTAGGGGTTGGAGTATTTTGTTTAACCAATTGGTGTTAGGCTAATGCGGGTTTTTTTATGATTTTGTAAAGTTGTGTTGATCTTATCGCTTAACAGGTTAAAAGCCTTGAATATAGTAAGAACAGCCTTATTTATAGAGTAGTTCTGAAAGTGCATTTATGATTATTAATAAAGGAAGCCGGTTTTTATGATGCGAATTGTTTTGTTCCTCCTCACTAACCTCGCTGTTATGTTGGTGTTCGGGATAATACTTTCTTTGACAGGAATTCAGAGGAGTAGTGTACAAGGTCTGATGATTATGGCTGGCCTGTTTGGTTTTGGGGGAGCATTTGTTTCCCTGTTGATGTCCAAATGGATGGCTTTGCGCTCTGTGGGTGGTCAGGTCATAGAACAGCCAGCAAATGAAGTTGAACATTGGTTAGTTGAAACTGTTCGTCGTCAAGCGGAACAGGTCAATATTGCCATGCCCCAGGTTGCGATTTATGCCGCGCCTGATATTAACGCATTCGCTACCGGAGCGCGTCGTAATGCTTCTCTGGTAGCTGTCAGCACCGGTCTATTGGACAACATGAGTAGGGCAGAAGCAGAAGCCGTTATTGCTCATGAGATTAGTCATATTGCTAATGGTGATATGGTGACGATGACCTTGTTGCAAGGGATAGTAAATACTTTCGTGATCTTTATTTCTCGTCTGCTGGCTCAGGCTGTATCAAGTTTCCTGTCTGGCAACAGTGATGAGGAAGAGAGTAACTCCTCTGGTAATCCGATTGTTTACATGGTTGTTTCAATGGTGCTGGAAATAGTATTTGGTATTCTGGCGAGCATTATCACAATGTGGTTCTCCCGTTACCGCGAGTTCCATGCAGATGCAGGTTCAGCCAAATTGGTCGGCCGTGAGAAAATGATTGCTGCTTTACAGCGTCTGAAAACCAGTTATGAACCGCAGGAAGAAGGCAGTATGATGGCGTTCTGTATTAATGGTAAAGCAAAAACATTCAGTGAGCTGTTCATGTCTCACCCACCATTGGACAAACGTATTGAAGCGCTGCGTAGTGGACAATACCTGAATAAATAACATTGTGAATAAAATAAAAAGCCGGAAAATCAACTCCGGCTTTTTTGCAACTTTTGAGGTTTTAAATTATAGCTGACTTAATTCAACCTGTTCTTCCTGATCGAAGATAGTTTTATCAGTTTGTCCCATCAGTTGACTGGTAATAGTACCAGCAGTCATTGAGCCACTTACATTCAGCGCCGTACGGCCCATATCAATGAGAGGCTCAACAGAAATCAATAAAGCAATCAACGTCACAGGTAATCCCATTGCGGGTAAGACAATCAGTGCGGCAAATGTAGCACCGCCACCTACACCGGCAACACCAGCAGAGCTGATAGTGACAATGCCAACGAGTGTTGCAATCCACATCGGATCGAGAGGGTTTATACCTACTGTTGGAGCAACCATTGTTGCCAACATGGCGGGATAAATCCCGGCACAGCCATTCTGACCAATGGTTGCTCCGAAAGATGCTGAGAAACTGGCGATAGATTCTGGCACGCCAATACGGAGTGTCTGGGTTTCGACATTCAGTGGAATACTGGCCGCACTGGAACGGCTGGTGAATGCAAAAGTCAACACTGGCCAGGTTTTTTTGAAGAATCTAAGTGGATTGATGCCGATGAGAGAAAGCAGAAACCCATGAACAACAAATACGAGTGCTAATGCAATGTAAGATGCGATAACAAAGGTTCCCAGTTTTGCAATTTCATGGATATTAGAGTTGGCGACAACTTTGGTCATTAGAGCCATAACACCATACGGCGTTAGGCGCATAACCAGACGAACCAGCTTCATTACCCATGCTTGTATAGTATCAATAGCGACTAATATGCGCTCACCTCTTTCATGATCATCTTTCAGCATTTGCAGAGCTGCGATACCTAAGAAAGTTGCAAAAATGACAACGCTGATAACAGAGGTTGGATTAGCGCCGGTTAAATCTGCAAATGGATTTTTAGGAATAAAAGATAAAATCAATTGTGGTACAGATAAATCAGAGACTTTGTTGGCGTAGTTGTTTTCGATAGCAGACAGGCGGTTTGTTTCTTGAGGACCTTGAATTAGACCTTCAGCAGTCAAACCGAACAGGTTGATAATCATGATACCGATAAGCGCTGCAATCATTGTAGTAAATAGCAACGTTCCAATGGTCAGAAAACTGATTTTTCCTAGAGAAGATGCTTTGTGTAATTTGGCGACTGCACTCAGAATAGAGGCAAATACCAGAGGCATAATGACCATTTGTAGAAGCTGTACGTAACCATTACCTACAATGTTGAACCATGATATGGATTCCTTCACTATGGTATTATCAGAACCATAAACTAGTTGCAGTGCCAAGCCAAAAATAATGCCAATGGCAAGGCCAGCAAAAACTTTTTTTGACAGGTTCCATTGTCGTGAACTGGCTTTTGACAATAGCAAAAGCAGTGCTACGAAGACGAGCACATTCGAAATGAGTGGTAAATTCATCCCCAAACTCCAGAATTCAATTTAGTTGAGTCATAAGTTGTATCGAATCGTGTAAGTTTGCAAACGAACACATTACAACAAGCAGTTGGGGAATATAGTATCAGCTTAAATTATTCTCATTTATAACTATATAGAATTTGATATAACAAATGTGACTTTTAAGATTTATTTTTAGTCAATTAGAGTATTATAAATAGAGATCTTTGATGCGATTGATATAAAAAAGTATAGAGTATTCAATATCTTTTGGTAGAAAAATGGCAATGACAATTAATAGAGCAGAAATAAACCTTTCTGCTTTCTTGTTTCCTTGCTTGCCAAGCACAGGTAGACAGAAACGTATTTTAATTGGCCATAATAACGGCACACCCGCAGGTGTCAGCATATCTGCAATCAGGTGGCTCAAATAGCCAACAATCATGGCATGGAAAAAATCAGTTGGGATTAGCCACTCTTCCGGTATTTTTAGCCAAAATAAAGTGATTCCTAATATGAGAGCAAGTAAGCTGTGAGTAAATCCTCTATGACCGCAGAGTTTGGCAACGGGAATGGAGATAAATCTGAATAATCTACCCAAGGTTGAATTGGGGTGATCGATATCGGGTAACAAGGCAGTAAGCAGCACCCCTGGCAGCATATGCAGCCAGTCTCCATTAGCTATCTCTGTTGTTATTTCTAGTTTGTGTGCCAGGATAATGCTGGCAACGGAAAATAAAAGATGCCCTTCTGCGGTCATAAATTCCTCTGACTAATAACTGTCTATCCATACAGTCGGCGAAGTATAGAGGGTTTTACGTGGGTAAGATAGAGGGTGAAAAGCAAAAATATCTTATTTAATAATATATAACGTTAATATCTAATTAGCTTTAAAGTAAGCGCCTAATTAATCCCACATATCCGATTAATTAATCTTTTGTCATAGTGTGTTTTCTTTTTATTCAGGAGATAAACCACCATGACACT
>NZ_JFGV01000069.1:0-28570 GCF_000612035.1 Photorhabdus aegyptia
TTATTACCTTTTTAGTTCTCAGCCGTAATGCTCCCTACATTATGGTGGAAACTAACGGCTATACCTTGAAACGAAATCAGGTATTTCCCGACAGGCTAAGTGCAGGCTGGATGATTTATTTACCCTTCGTTATAAACCCCTCATTGTTACCAATGGCAGATGAAATCTTGCCTATTGCCAATGATAAAGAGCAATTAGGCACATTAATCATCAGCAAAAAAGGCATTTTTGACGGCGAAAATCAGGACGATATTGATAAAGCCAATGATGTTGAAATTCAGTTGTTAAATCTGGGATTACTGCCATTAATTACTGAGGTTTAACAGCGACGAGATAATTTTCTATTCTTCATCATTCTTTTGATATCTCTTCGTGAATCAGCGCCACTTTCCATTTCCGCTTTTTTCGTGCTGATAACAGCCCCCTTGGGCTGTTTGCCATCTCTTTACTCAACCAGCTTTCATGCTACTCTTTACGATTATTGCTTCTTAACCTGTTGCCACATTTGTTCCATTTCTTCCAATGTCGCTGCTTCCAAGGTTTGACCTTGGTTCAGGATCTGCTTTTCTACTTCTCTAAATCGATTCTCAAACTTATTACATGCTTTTTGCAATGCAATTTCCGGTTTGTATCCGAGATGGCGAGATAAGTTCACAACGGCAAACAATAGATCACCAATCTCCTCTTCCAAATGCTGTTGATCAACCACCGCCTGATGAGCCTCATCCATCACTTCGTCGATCTCTTCATAAACTTTGTCCAGAACCGGCCCCAAAGTATCCCAGTCAAAACCAACCGCAGCACAACGTTTCTGTATTTTATACGCTTTCATCAATGCCGGCAGACTTGCCGGAATATCATCAAGGACCGAATGTAGATCTTTTTGCGCTCTTTCCTGCGCCTTACGTTTTTCCCAACCACTGATAGCCACATCACTGCTGATATCCTGCTGCTGACCGAAAATATGTGGATGGCGGCGCTCCAGTTTGTCGCTAATCGTGTCGCAGATATCATCAAAATCAAACAACTGTTGCTCTTTGCCCATTTCAGCATAGAACACCACCTGGAATAACAGATCGCCCAACTCTTCTTTTAGATCAGAAAAATCACCTCGTTCAATGGCATCAATGACTTCATAAGTCTCTTCTAATGTATAAGGCGCGATAGTTTTGAATGTCTGTTGTTTATCCCAAGGACATCCCTGTTGAGGATGGCGCAATTGCGCCATAATCCCCAGTAACCGTTCTATACTCGTCATCTTTCAAGTTGCCTCTTTGTTGGCTTCACTCGCTCACCCCAGTCACATAGTTCGCTATGCTCCCGGGGATTCGCTCCCTTGCCGTCGCGATCCATCTTGAAATCCATAGGGTATATAGCAAATGATTTCATTTTTTATCCAAATTTTCCTACAGTCAGTTGCCATGAAGACGCCTGGCTTCAATAACATCCGGTAACTGATTGATTTTCGCCAAGATCCGCCCCAGTACTTGCAGGTTATAAATCTCAATATTCATATCGATGGTGGCAATCTGCTGTTTTATATCACTGCGGCTACTCACCCCAAGCACGTTCACCTTCTCATTCGCCAAGATCGTGGTGATATCACGCAATAATCCGCTGCGATCGTTCGCAACAACACGCACAATCAGTGAGTAACCACTGGAATAGCTCTCTCCCCAAACCGCATCCACCACCCTTTCCGGCGCATTCGCCTGCAACTCCGCCAACTGTTCACAATCAACCCAATGGATAGAGATTCCCCGACCACGCGTGATAAAGCCGACAATCTCATCGCCGGGAATTGGCTGGCAACAACGGGCAATGTGATGCATCAAGTTACCCACACCTTCTACCACAATCCGCCCATCGTCTTTAGCAGAACTACGCTGTGGATGGGATTTATTCTCTAAATTGCGAAGCGCTTCCCGATCTGCATCCTCTGCGGTGGTTTTCTTGAGTTTGCTTTGTAAGAAATTGACCAACTGGTTAATACGGATATCACCAACGCCAATTCCCGCCAGTACTTCATCAAGTGTATGGACGTTATAACGGGCAATGAGCAGCTTTTCCGCCTCTTTTAGGCTGATATCCAAGTGTTCAAGTTCGTTATCCAGCATCTGACGACCGGCGATAATGTTTTTATCCCGATCCTGTTTGCGGAACCAGTTATGGATTTTCGCCCGACCGCGGCTGGTGGTGACATATCCCAAGTTTGGATTTAACCAATCACGACTTGGGTTCGGGTGTTTCTGTGTGATGATTTCAATCTGATCGCCCATTTGTAATTGATAGCTGAATGGCACAATGCGACCACTGATTTTCGCTCCAATACAACGATGCCCCACATCGCTGTGAATATGGTAGGCAAAATCCAGCGGCGTAGAACCGGTAGGTAAATCAATAACATCGCCTTTCGGTGTAAATACATATACCCGATCATCAAACACCTGGCTGCGAACTTCATCCAGCATCTCACCAGAATCAGCCATCTCTTCCTGCCATGCGATCAATTTACGCAGCCACGCAATGCGTCCTTCATATCCGGCACGACTGCCCGCCACCGCTCCCTCTTTATATTTCCAGTGGGCGGCTATTCCCAATTCTGCATCTTCATGCATCTGACGGGTGCGGATCTGAATTTCCAATGTCTTACCACTTGGCCCAAGCACTACGGTATGAATAGATTGATAGCCATTTGGCTTCGGGTTAGCAACATAATCATCAAATTCATCCGGCAAATGACGATAGTGAGTATGTACTATCCCCAGCGCCGCGTAACAATCCTGCAAACGTTCAACCACAATTCGCACAGCCCGAACATCAAACAGCTCATCAAATGCCAGTGATTTTTTCTGCATTTTGCGCCAAATGCTGTAGATATGTTTAGGACGCCCGTATATTTCAGTAGTAACGCCCTCCTTGAGCATATGCTTGCGTAATATATTGACAAAGTGATCAATATACTGCTCACGATCAATGCGGCGTTCATGCAGTAATTTCGCAATTTTTTTATATTCATCAGGATGGAGATAACGGAAGCAGTAATCCTCAAGCTCCCATTTAAGTTGACCAATGCCTAGTCGGTTAGCGAGCGGCGCATAAATGTTGGAACACTCTTTCGCAGCCAGTACGCGCTCATCTTCAGTCGCCTCTTTAACTTCCCGCAAATGGGCGATCCGCTCTGCCAATTTGATAATGACACAACGAAAATCTTCCACCATTGCCAGTAGCATCCGGCGAACATTATCAACCTGTACAGAGCAGATTGAGTCGTGATGAGTGGCTTTTAGCTGGCGAATGGCGTCCATTTCCATAACGCCTTTCACCAGATTGGTAATCACACTGCCAAACGCCCCGGTGACGGTTTGATCGTCAAGTAATTTGGCATCCACCAACGGGAACAGTAGCGCAGCACGCATGCTGTCACTATCCATACTCAGCGTAGAGAGGATCTCAACCATCTCTACGCCACGCCATAATAGAAGTTCTGAATCAGGATGATTTTGCGCTTTTTCGTGACAATAACGCCAGGTTTCGGCTAATTTCTCACCCAATTGAAGATTCGCTACATTTAAACTAGCGATCCACCTGTTTACTGCAAACTCTCCCGCAGGGGTTAAATGAGCACTTCTTACCGCAACCATAATCTCTCCCGATTACTTCATAGCTTCTATCCAACCATAACCTAACGACTAAATAGCGCCATTGACTCCAAATGGCCTGTATGCGGAAACATGTCCAGCATCCGCACACTGATAATTTGATAGCCAGCCTCAAGCAGAATCTTACTGTCCCGCGCCAATGTTGTTGGATTACAAGAGACGTAGACCACTTTTTCCGGGGCTAACTCAACAATGTGTGACATGACTCCTGCCGCACCCGCACGCGCCGGATCTAATAAAACCTTGTTAAACCCCAGTTTCGCCCAGGGTTGATGATGTATGTCAGCTTCCAGGTTCTCATGGCAGAAAGATATGTTATCCAAATTATTTAATCTGGCATTATATTGCCCATTAGCCACCAGCGTGGCAACCCCTTCGACTCCGACCACAGATTGCACTATGCGACCAATAGGTAAAGTAAAATTCCCCATTCCACAGAACAGATCGAGCACCCTGTCATTCGGTTGTAAATCGAGCCACTCCATCGCCTGAGCAACCATTTGTTGATTCACCTGATCGTTAACCTGAATAAAATCCCTTGGACTGAAAACTAGTTTTAGGCCGCCTACCTGATACCAAGGTTCCGGCGGTTGATTCAGCGACTCAAGTGAGGTTTCATCCGCCGCCAGATAGACAGCAACGTTATGTTGCACGGAAAATGTGCATAGTTTCTCTCTATCTTCCCGTTTTAAGGGATCAAGATGGCGCAATATCATCAATGGGCCATTATCTGCTAGCACCAATTCCACATGCCCCAACCGTTTAACCGCTTTCAAATTATTCAGACACTGAGATAATGGCTGCAATAACTGTTCCAATTCAGGTCGCAAAACAGGGCACTCTTTTATAGCAACTAACTCATTGGATTGATTTTGACGAAATCCCATCACCAGTTGGCGCTGTTTTATTTGATGCTGTTTTACTTGATAATGTAAACCAAGCCTTGCCCGACGCCGATAACCATATTCGGGACCGAGAATCACCGGCTTAGCAGAAACTGTTACACCGGTTTCCCGTCTAATCAGATGTTCGAGGACGCTGGCTTTACTCTCACGTTGTAAATCAAGCGCAACATGTTGTTGCTGACAACCGCCACATACTCCAAAATGCGGACAACGGGGATTTACACGATATGGACTGTCAGATAGACGCTTAACCAACTTTGCTTTTGCAAACTGGCGCTTCTCTTCCGTTAGTTGTACCTGTGCTTGTTCACCGGGCAATAATCCGGCGACAAAAATAGTTTTACCCTGATGGCGAGCTACACCCTGCCCTTGGGCATCCAGATTATCAGCAGTAACTGTGATGATATGTCGATTTACTATTCGGCGGTTGGGGGAATAAAATTGCACCATGATTCTTACGGACTATGAATTATTAAGTTCTTATTTTCCCACAATGGACGATTATGACCAAATATAGCTTACGCATCCGCATGATGAGCCTGATCCTGGTTCCCATTTTACTGGTTGGCATGTTTTTCAGTATCTCATTCCTCTGTTATCACTATCGTGAACTGAAAAATCAAATTGTTCGATCTGGGATCAGTATTATTGAACCCCTTTCCATCGCCAGTGAAATTGGCATAAACCTGCATAACCGTGAACGTGTCAATTCATTGATAACCCGGCTTCATCGCAGAAATTCTGAGATAGTTCGGGCGATTGCCATTTTTAATGATGATAATCAGCTATTTGATATATCAAACTATAAATACAATGCAGCGCAACTACAGATCTCGCCAGATATGCCGCTGCCAACCACCCTGACAAAAACGGAGGTTAAAAATAGTATTATTTTACGCATACCCATTATTTCAGAACACTATTTGTCCCAGAATCAGCAGCATGCTGACGCCCCATCTTTACATCCGATTGGCTATATCGCTATTGATCTCGATTTACGGTCAGCTCACTTACAGCAATATAAAGAAATCGTTATTTTTATATTACTATTACTCATTTGCCTCGGTTGGGCATCGTTGTTCGCCTACCATTTGGTTCGTAAGATCACCAAGCCAATCAGCGATATCGTCAGTACTGTCGATAAAATTCGCCAAGGACAATTAAATAGCCGTGTCAATGGGAAATATTTTGGTGAATTGGATACACTGAAAAATGGCATTAACGCAATGGCCAAATCGCTTTCCAGCTATAAAGAAGAGATGCAAAACGATATTTATCAGGCAACGTCAGATCTTCGGGCGACAATGGAGCAATTCGAAATTCAGAACGTTGAGCTGGCAATAGCGAAAAAACGCGCTCAAGAAGCAGCCAGAATAAAAACGGAATTTCTAGCAAACATGTCTCATGAATTACGCACACCACTTAATGGCGTCATTGGCTTCACCCGCCAAGCACTGAAAACACCTTTAACAATACAGCAAACTGAATATCTGTATATTATCGAGCGTTCCGCTAATCATCTACTGAACATTATCAATGATATACTGGATTTTTCACGGCTTGAAGCGGATAAATTGGTATTGGAAAACATTCCATTCCTGCTACAAGATACGATTGATGAAGTTATGGTGTTACTGACACTCAGCGCCAAAAGTAAGAATATTCAGCTAACTCACCATGTTGATCCCCAAATACCAAATCTGGTCGTAGGCGACCCTACGCGCCTCCAACAAATATTCACCAATATCATCGGTAACGCGATTAAATTCACTGACCAAGGTTCTGTGGAGATAAATATCAATCTGCTACAACAGAAGCACCATAAAATCAATTTAGAGATTACGGTCAGCGATACAGGTATTGGTATCAGCCCTGAACAGCAACCTCATCTATTTCAGGCTTTTCATCAAGCAAATGCCAGCATTTCCCGCCGTTATGGCGGCACCGGCCTCGGTCTGGTTATTACACAGAAACTGATCCAAGAAATGGGCGGAAATATCAGTTTTACCAGTGAGCCGAAAAAAGGTTCTGTTTTCCGTTTTGATTTATGGCTAGGAAAAAACGATTTCATTCTAACCGGCTCAGTTGTACCACAAAAGACGCTTATCCATCCCCCACGTTTACCGATGACCGTCATGGCCGTTGACGATAATCCAGCTAACCTCAAACTAATAGGCTCATTACTGGAAGAAATCGTGGAAAAAACCGTGCTATGTAGCAGTGGAGAAGAAGCTTTGCAGTCAGTAACCGCTCACCATTTTGATGTTATTCTGATGGATATTCATATGCCAGGTATGGATGGCATCTGTGCTTCCGACCGCATCCACCAGCTACCGCAGCACCGCAGTACGCCGATCATTGCGGTTACAGCCTATACTTGCCGACCAAAGAACGATACAGATCAATCGCCATTTGAGGATTTTCTGACCAAACCTCTTGATGAAGATCGCCTGAGATCGGTGTTAAATCGCTACGTTAAGACGCCAAAATCACAACATATTAACTGGTCATTAGCGTTACAACAGGCAATTGGAAAAGAACAGTTAGCTATAGATATGTTGCAAATGTTGGTAGATTTACTGCCAACGATTAAAACAATCACAGAAAAAGTTTTGTCAGGGGAAACGGTGGAAGATTATCAGCAGCAGCTCCATAAACTACACGGTAGCTGCTGTTATAGCGGCGTGCCGCAACTTAAAGCCCTTTGCCAATTAATTGAACAACAATTACAACAAGGCGTTCAATTAACAGATATAGAACCCGAATTGTTGGAACTAGCAGATGAAATTGACAATGTCCTTATCGCCGCCAAAAAAATATTGAGTCACGGCGAGAATATCAATTACACACAATAAATTTGCGATATTCTTCATAAGCATAATTATCTGTCATGCCACTGATGTAATCCTGAATAAGACGAGCGCGATAATAGAACTCCATCAGCTCTTTTTCAGATTGATCAGTGGCAACAATTTTCTCTACTGCTTCACCATAAGCGAGACGATGCTTGGTGGAAAGTTTGTGTAGCAGCCGGGTTTCCATGAAATAATCTTTGTGGAAATTGTTTTGGTTCAGTTCCACAAAATCCTGACGGGACATCTTCAATAACGGATAATAAAAATCCAATAACCCATTGATGATTCGGTATCCCTGCAACTCTAATTTTTCAATCTCTGGATGATTAAACACTCTCTTACAAGCAATGTTTTTCAATGTTCTAAGTAACCGATGCTCCTCGCTCTTATCTTCAAGTAGCGCTTGATTAAATGAACCCTCAAAAACAGCCGGCAGATGATCAATAAAACGACGAGCAGTGTAAGGCACAAGTTTGCCGGTAATATAAACCCGCAGATACATAAAAAATTGGTCCTGCTGACTTCGACGTAATTCGTTACCGTGAATTCCCTTGTACGCCTTTCTGACCGTTACGTCGAATAGATCCCCGGCCCGATGACCGCCATTTTCTTGCCACTCCTGTTCCAAATATCCCATCAGGGTATCGACGCTGAAAATCGCTTTTTCAACAGCATCATCCAAATCAGCAATGCAATAAGAGATATCATCTGCCGCTTCCATAATATAAGTCAGTGGGAAGCGACAGAATTCACCCATTTTAAGCTCACGACGTAATTCGCGCACAAAATGCGCTTCCGACCAATAAAAACCCGGTTTTTTCATCAAGTAATCAAATTGATTTGGTGTTTCTTCAAGATGAAAAGCAGGACAAGTATATTTTAGAATACAGCCAACCTGAGCATAAGTCAGATTGAGTTTTAATAAGCTATGCACCATACGAATAGCTTGAGCATTCCCTTCAAACTGACATAGATCTTTACGCAACTGGCGACGAAAGCGATCTTTTTTCACATCACCACACAAACGCAATGCGGGAATTTCGCATTGATCTTCCCGCTTAATATTTTCCAGGGAAAAATTAAGGTCGAGTTTTCTGGCAAACCAATCTTTAATTGCCGCTTCGCCAAAATGACCAAATGGCGGATTACCAATATCGTGCATTAAACACGCCATTTCAATCAAACTTTCAAATGATAATAGCCGTTTATCCAACCCGTAATCGGCCAGCAAATTACGCGTTTTCAATTCATTAATAATCGTTTTCGAAATATGGCGTCCAACCTGTTGCACTTCCAATGAATGCGTCAAGCGACTGCGGACAGCGGCATTATTTTCCAGTGGAAAAACCTGAGTTTTCTGCTGTAAACGACGAATAGCCGCTGAATTCATAATCCGCCCTCGATCGCTTTCAAACTGGCGAATAACCTGTTCTTCATCATTAGGATCAATATGATACTGACGGTATTTACGCTGATAGTTAAGCTTCTGACTAAAGTCTATCCCGGACATTTATCCCCCGACTTGTGAGATAGCACTGTTTTACATCACAGATTATCTGATTGTTCCGAATTCAATGTTAAACTCAAACACGAGATGATTTTATATGATTAATTAATCAACAGCGAGTATGACATCATGAAAGTAGGCGTGATAGGTGCTATGGAACAAGAAGTGACTTTACTGCGCGATCAAATTGAAGATTGCCAAACACTGTCACGAGGTGGTTGCGAAATCTATACCGGTAAGCTCAACGGCGTGGAGATCGCACTGTTAAAATCCGGTATTGGTAAAGTTTCTGCCGCAATTGGCACAACTTTGCTGCTTGAACATTGTCAGCCTGATGTAATTATTAACACCGGATCAGCCGGTGGCCTTGATCCGAAGCTACAAGTCGGTGATATCGTGGTATCCAGCGAAGTTCGCTATCATGACGCTGATGTCACCGCGTTTGGTTATGAACCCGGTCAGATGGCGCAATGTCCTCCGGCTTTCGTGGCGGACGACCAACTCATTGCTCTGGCGGAAGAGTGTATTCATTCACTGAATCTGAACGCAGTACATGGGCTGATTTGCAGCGGCGATGCCTTTATTAATGGCGCGGAACCACTGGCGCGTATCCGGGCGACGTTCCCACAAGTGACCGCGGTAGAAATGGAAGCCGCAGCGATAGGGCATGTCTGCCACCAATACAACACTCCGTTTGTCGTTGTGCGTGCTATCTCCGATGTGGCAGATAAAGAATCTCATATCAGCTTTGATGAATTTCTTGCCGTGGCAGCCCGTCAATCTACATTGATGGTCAACGCAATGCTGACAACGCTGAGTCAAGATAAATAATATATTACTGACACGCCCTGATTAATATTTTCGGGCGTGTTTGTCGGCGACATATTTAATGTTTTAAAGAGCGCATATTAATGGAATGGATAAAAAGCGCGAGTTCAATTGGATTATTGCTTTTACTGTTTCTCAGTAGTTTCAGCCATTTTCTGTATGCCACTCCCTTGCGGGTAATCAGTTTATCGCCGTCAACCACTGAATTAGCCTACGCCGCCGGATTAGGCGACAATCTGATTGCCGCCAGCGCCTACTCTGATTATCCCCCTCAAGCCCGTAAACTTGAGCAAGTAGCTAACTGGCAAGGCATCAATCTGGAACGCATTATTACTCTTAAACCTGATCTGATTCTGGCATGGCGCGGAGGTAATCCCCAACGTCCACTGGAACAACTTGCTGCTTTTGGCATTAAAATCTTTTATTCCGATCCCACCACCACCGAACAGATAGCGCAGGATTTAGAACGGCTCGCTGAATATAGTCCTCACCCAGAAAAAGCAAAAAAATCCGCGACTGAACTTCGTCAACGATTTGCCAATTTGCAACAAAAATATGCCGCTACTACAACCCCCAAACCGGTCTTTTTACAATTCGGCACTTATCCTCTGTTTACCGCTTCAGGACAAACACTGCAAAGTGAAGTGCTTTCAATTTGTGGCGGCAGAAATATCTTTGCCGACAGCCCCGTCCCCTGGCCCCAAGTCAGTCGGGAGCAAGTACTCATCAGGAAACCTGAGATAATTGTTATCAGCGGCGGGCAAGAACAGGTCAGATTAATTGAAAATTTCTGGCATCCGCAATTACGCGCCAAAGTGATTACATTAGATGAAGATTGGTTTCATCGCGCGGGACCGCGCATCATTCTGGCAGCCGAACAGCTATGCCAGCAATTGAACGATGATGGTTCCTGATAAATCAAAATTATTTGAAAGATGACAGGAATATCCCGCAATAACATTCATAGACCTGTCATCGCGGGATATTCCCTAGAATCAAATACTGAAAGAAGAGCCACAACCACAGGTTGTCTTCGCATTAGGGTTGGTGACGATAAAACGTGAACCTTCCAGACCTTCGGTATAATCCACACAACCACCTACCAAATATTGCAGGCTCATCGGATCAACAACCAACTCCACCCCCTGCTTCTCAATGGTCATATCACCTTCATTTATTTGATCATCAAAGGTAAAACCATACTGGAAGCCACTGCATCCTCCACCGGTGATATAAACCCGTAAACGCAAGTTTGGGTTTTCTTCATCCGAAACCAAGATTTTCACTTTGTTAGCGGCAGCATCCGTAAACTGCAAAGGTAATGCGATATCATCGCTCATCATTTTTACTCCAGACTGGAACCCGGCAAAGATATTTAGAAGACAACAAAAATTTGCCGATCATTAATAACTCGGATTATCCAATACCTGATTGGTTCGTTCAAGTTTTGTCATTTTGACAACACACCAACCGCCAAAAAATTATCACACCTGTAGCTTACTATTGCCAGCCTGTTACGATAGCCCCAAAGGACATTAAGCCGTCACTATAGTTAAATCCTTAGTCAATCAATTAGCAATAAGAAGGAAAAATATTGATTTATCATCATGATTAGTTACTTTATTGAATATTTTTCAAAGTAATCACATGGAGTTCCTATGCGAAAAATGTTACCACTGATACTTGTTGCCGCGCTGGCAAGCTGTGCTACTCATAGCAAACAAGCCGATATTGACAGCTATACCGCGAAAAAAATTAATAAAATTATAGACAACCAGGTAAAACCGGGAAATAAAGATAATCCAGGTGAAATAATAAAAAACGTCTCTTATCAATTCCTGGGCACACCTTATGCCGCAAACAAACTTATTGGTTCCCCGACTGAACCTGAAAAATTAGTGATAGATTTTAACGGGTTAGACTGTTTTACTTTCCTTGATTATGTAGAATCGCTAAGGAAATCCAGCGACCAAAATGATTTTGTAAAAAATCTCATCCAGACAAGATATATCGATGGAAAGATTAGTTTTTTACAAAGAAAACACTTTTTTACAGATTGGTCAACCAGAGAAAAATTAAATGCCAAAGATGTAACGGATGAAATAAGTCCTTCTTACATAACAATCACAAAAAGCCTAAATAAAAAGGCTGATGGTAGCGAATATATCCCCGGACTGGGTGTCACCAAAAGAGAGATCAAATATATTCCAGGCGATAAGGTCAATGATGCCGTTATTAAGAACTTAAAAACGGGCGATTATATTGGAATATATACCCATCTTGCCGGGCTGGATGTCACACATACAGGGATTTTTATTATGACGGATCATGGCCCAATGCTGAGGAATGCATCCTCACTTGCTGCGAATAAAAAAGTTGTCGATTCACCATTTCTTGATTACGTAAAGAATAAACCCGGAATTATCGTTCTAAGAGCATTATAATCCGTGGGGCAAACGGCAAATCCACTTAAAACTAGATTCAGGAGCCTTTCATGAGCCAATCCGACATCCTCTATTCTCAGGCAAAGCAACTTATTCCCGGCGGCGTCAACTCTCCGGTACGTGCATTTAATGGCGTTGGCGGTACTCCGCTGTTTATCAAACATGCTGATGGCGCTTATCTCTATGATGTTGATGGTAAAGCCTATATCGATTATGTCGGTTCCTGGGGGCCAATGGTGCTGGGACATAACCACAGCGCTATCCGCAATGCCGTTATCAAAGCCGCAGAGCAAGGATTAAGTTTTGGCGCCCCCACCGCCGCCGAAGTGGAAATGGCGCAATTGGTGACTGAACTGGTGCCATCGATGGATATGGTGCGCATGGTTAACTCAGGCACAGAGGCGACCATGAGCGCTATTCGTCTGGCCCGTGGCTATACCAACCGCGATAAGATCATCAAATTCGAAGGTTGCTATCACGGCCATGCTGATTGCCTACTGGTGAAAGCCGGTTCTGGCGCGTTGACCATCGGCCAACCCAATTCGCCAGGCGTCCCGGTTGATTTCGTCAAACATACGCTAACTTGTACCTATAACGATTTGAGTTCAGTTCGAGAAGCGTTTGAAAAATATCCCGAAGAGATCGCCTGTATTATTGTCGAACCGGTTGCGGGTAATATGAACTGCGTACCGCCACAACCAGAATTCCTGCCCGGTCTGCGTGCGCTGTGTGATGAGTTCGGCGCTCTGTTGATTATCGATGAAGTGATGACCGGTTTCCGCGTCGCTCTCTCCGGCGCACAATCTTATTACGGTGTCGAACCCGATATAACTTGCCTTGGCAAAATCATTGGCGGCGGTATGCCCGTTGGCGCTTTCGGTGGACGTTATGAAGTGATGGAGAAATTAGCGCCAATTGGTCCTGTCTATCAAGCGGGAACCCTATCCGGCAATCCGATTGCAATGGCGGCTGGCCTTGCTTGTCTGAAAGAAGTGTCTCAACCC
Source organism: Photorhabdus aegyptia (assembly GCF_000612035.1). NCBI lineage: Bacteria > Pseudomonadati > Pseudomonadota > Gammaproteobacteria > Enterobacterales > Morganellaceae > Photorhabdus > Photorhabdus aegyptia. Next base: position 13,206 of record NZ_JFGV01000069.1, read on the forward strand.
GGCGTACATCAACGTTTAACCGAGCTAACAGATAATCTGGCGGCTGGCCTGACGAAAGCAGCAAAAGCAGCCGATATTCCTCTGGTGGTTAACCATGTCGGCGGTATGTTCGGCATTTTCTTTACTGATGCAGAAACCGTCACTTGCTATCAGGATGTGATGAATTGCGATATTGAGCGTTTTAAACATTTCTTCCACCTGATGCTTGATGAAGGAGTTTATTTAGCGCCTTCTGCATTTGAAGCAGGTTTTATGTCTATTGCTCACACGGATGAAGATATTCAGCGTACTGTTGATGCGGCCGCTCGCTGCTTCGCCAAGCTGAAATAATTTCTTTATTTTCAAATAATAGCGCCGTATTTTTACGGCGCTTATTCTTTTAAGAGACGGTCTATTTCAACTGAGAGTAGGCAACAAAGACATCACCAGAACAATTTTTGCTTATGCTAAGGGAAGAAGAATTTATATACTTCGCACATTTATACCCGTCATCTTTCAAGCTGCCTCTTTGTTGGCTGCACTCGCTCACCCTAGTCACATAGTTTGCTATGCTCCCAGGGATTCACTCCCTTGCCGTCGCGATGCATCTTGAAATCCATAGGGTATATATCTCAGAAAAATTTAATCATAAAACTGACTGATATTCTCTTTTTCTTGACCGGATACGATGACGTTTAACAGTCGTTCATAATATGTAGCCATCCTATCAATGACTGCTTCTGTATATAATTCCGGATTGTAATTGAGTTCACAACTGATATTCTGTGGCAAATATAAGAAATTCATCCCAAGTGATTCAAAAGGAATTATTTCTGTATCTATCACTTCCACATCAAGATTTGGCAATGATAATTTTTCATCTTTAGACACGTCGATAAAATCATAGAAATTTTGTGCATCCAAATAGTTAAACAGAACGTTAAATATACCTTCCCTCGCCTTTTCTCCCACCACGTCAATCACGACAGACATGTGGATATTAGAATTCTCTATGGCGCGATGAATAGACTGGCTAACCTGCTTAATAATTCCTTGTAGGCTCATTTCCTTATTGATATTGGATTTTACTATCAAGTCACCCAAGAATAATCCTATTGTTTGATGGCTTTCTATGCGAGTTCGGTCAGCTTTTGGCGAGGTGACAATATGTTGTGATTCACCGGAGTGCATAAAAAGAGAAGTGTGGAACAAAGCCATAAATAACATATAAGGTGTGATTTTATGAGTTTCACAATATTGCAAAACAGCTTTATCCAGCGAATCAGGTATTTTGATATGACGGGCATGAGACCGATATTTTGAAGCCAGATGTTTTCTGAAAGAAACTGGAAAATCGCGTTCTGGATTAACATCATCAAATTGTTGTTGCCAGAATTTAATTTGTTTTTTAGCTGCCTCAGTCGCATGGATTTCTTGCAACTCATAAACATAACCAGAATATTGCATAGCAACGGGTGGCAATGTGTTTTCTTGCCCCTGTGAATAAGCGGTATATAACTGTTTAAACTCATTCATAATGATATTGATAGACCAGCCATCGGAGATAATATGGTGTACATCAATCAATAATACCATGATTGTTTCCGAAACAGGCAGTAGGAATGTCTTGATTAACGGGCCATTATAAACATCAAAAGGTGTTCTTAATTTCTCTTCCCAGAGCTTGTTAATTACAATAATAATTTGTTCTCTCTCGGTTCCTCTTGGTAACGCTTCAATAACTTGAAGATTGATTTTCATATTGTTATCAGGCTGCATGAAAATCTGCTCATTTTCTTGATAAAACTTAAAACGTAAACTTTCATGTCGTTCCAAGATGGTATTTAAACTTTTTTCCAACGCACTGTGATTCAGTTCTCCCTCCATCAGCAAAGTAACGGGTACGTGGAAACTGTCCTCCAACAACGCTTCTTGAACAAAATACCAATACATTTTCTGACAATATGAAATAGGCATTTTTCCATCAAATGTATTGTGATCAGATATATTGTGAGTTGTCTTTAGTGCGGATATTTCATGCTTATGACTGTGACGAATCACACTTGCAATCTGAGCAATAGTTGGATTCGCAAACAACTCATGCATACTGAAATGATTGGTTAACGTATTTCTTATAGCAGCGGTTATTTTAACTGCTAAGAGTGAATGACCACCGAGTGAGAAGAAATTATCATAAATACCAATTTGATTGATTTTTAGATGTTCTTGCCATAACTGACAGAGTTTTTCCTCGATTTCATCTCTCGGCGCGATATAAGCCTGACGACGTAAGTCATTTTCATCTGGAATAGGCAACGCTTTTTTATCCACTTTATTGTTTAAATTCAGTGGAATACGTTCCAATGGGATATAGAGACTGGGCACCATATAGTCAGGCAGTTGTTTTTTCAAGGCGGATTCCAGTAGCTCTGCAAGTTCTCCTCTAATAGCAGGAAGTCGCAGATAATCAGCTAAATGCGTTTGGCTGTAATCTGCATTAAAAGCGGCCGCTTTCTCCGCCAGCCAATTCGCACTCGGGCAAACATAAGCAATGAGTTTCCTCTCCTCACTGTCATGACCATCAACGATCACGGCTGCATTACTTAAAATCTCCTGCCCCGCCAGCACAGACTCGATTTCCCCCAATTCAATGCGATGGCTGCGAATTTTAACCTGCGAATCCCGGCGGCCAATGAATTCCAACTCACCTTCCGGCGTCCAGCGTACTAAATCACCCGTACAGTAAAGTCGGTCTGCCGGGTTGGTACTGAAAGGATCACGGATAAACTGTTTTTCCGTGATATCCGGTGCATTACGGTACCCCCGTGCCAGTTGAATACCGCCGATATGCAGTTCCCCGACAGCCCCGAGAGGCAGCAGATTACCGTCGGAATTCAGGATTCGCATCACGGTATTCGGCAACGGTTTTCCAATCGTCACTCGCTTATTTGCTGTTAATAAGGCGGAAGTCACAATCGAAGTACACTCTGTTGGGCCATAAACGTTAAACAGCTTTCTGCCCTGCGACCACTGCGCAGCAATATGCGGCGCCACAGCTTCCCCTGCCAGCAACAAGGTTGAAACTGTGCGCCATTTGTTGAAATCCAAATGAGGCAACAGCGCAGGTGGCAGTACGGCATGAGTAATGTGGTGTTTTTCAACTATCTCATCCAACCATTCAGGCGAGCGGCGATGTGTTTCTGAAATCAAATACAGTGGGGCGCCATAAGATAGGGTCATTGCCATTTCCAACACTGCGGCGTCGAAACTCCAGGAAGCAAACTGCAACCCGCGAATATCAGCATCCGCACCGAATAACGCGGCTTGTGCTTGTGCCAGATTCACCCAACCTTTGTGCTCCAGCATCGCCCCCTTTGGCCAGCCGGTAGAGCCAGAGGTATAAATAACATAGGCCAGATGATTTTCTGTCAGGGGCACTGAACGATGAACGATATTGTCGGTGGGCAGGTTTTGCACATATGACTGTGCCGTTTCGACATCCAGACAGATAACACGTTGCTGACTGATAGGCAATTTATCAACCAGTGGTGTTTCGGTCAGGATAAATTCAGCCCCACTGTGCTCCAGCATGTATTGCAGGCGGGCTTGCGGATAACTGGCATCCAAAGGCACATAAGCGCCACCCGCTTTGAGAATGCCCAGCAGTGCAATCACCGTTTGCAACGACCGGGGAAGGCAAATTGCAACCAGAATATCTGGCTGGATACCCTGCTCAATTAGGTAATGCGCCAATTGATTAGCCTGAGCATTAACTGCCTGATAACTTAAGCTTTCCTCACCAAAAACCAGCGCGGTTTTTTCAGGATTCAGTGCCACTTGTTCTTCAAACAACTCATGGAAGCAGCGCCCTTGTGGGTAATGGTTCTGTGGCCCATTTAATTCATGCAGTAAGGTATGCTTTTCAGCTTCTGACAATAATGGGAGTTCATGAATGGAGGGCGCTTTATTGACTGAATCATCTGTCATTACCTCAACAATGCCAGAAAGCAAGGTTGCGTAATTGGCGATAAATCTTTCAATGGTACTGCTATAAAACAGACTGGTATTTGCAATCCATACTATAGATAATTCGCCTGTCTGTTCTTCTTCAAAAACATGAATTTCCAAATCAAACCGAGTCGTTCTAAATAAATTATCTCCGAGTTCAATAATATCATCCTGTCCCAGTATTGCTTCACGTCGGTTATTCTGTACTGCAAACATGATTTGGAAGATGGGATTATGGTTTAGGTTCCGTTCCGGGCTGAGCTTTTCTACCAACATATCAAATGGCAAATCTTGATGTTCGTAAGCATCCAGGATGGTACGGCTGTTTTGCTTTAATAATTCACTGAACGTCGGCTGACCGGATAAGTCTGTTCTGATAACCAATGAATTAACAAAAAAACCGATCAGAGGTTCAATATCAGGATGTTGTCTGCCGGCAATAACGGTTCCAACCAGAATATCTTTTTCATTACTATAGCGGCTCAGCAATACGGCAAAAGCCGTTTCCAAGAACATAAATAGTGTCACTTTATGCTTGGCACATAATGCTCTGATTGCTTGGGTAAGATGTGCTGAAATGCGCTGTAGATGAAGCCGCCCTTCGATATTTTGTTTTTCCGGGCGTGGATTATCCAGCGGTACACGGTGGACGGATGAAATTCCGGCTAACTGATTCTGCCAGTATGTCAGTTGTTTTTTCAGCACATCATCTTGCAGCCAACCCTGTTGCCACTGGGCATAATCGGCATATTGAATTCTCAGCGGCGGTAGCGGATTTGCTTTAGCCTGACTATAAGCTTTGTATAACGTGAAAAATTCATGGAGAAATATTGCCATCGACCAGCCATCGAAGGCGATATGATGTATCGTATAAATAATAAGATAATCATCTGCTGCCAATTTTATTAACCGGATGCGCAACATCAGGTCCGCGCTAAGGTTAAAAATCAGATTCTCTTCTTCCTTACTAAGTTGTTTTACCTGATCGTTTTTCTCAGTTTCAGACAACGCAGATAAATCATGATGTGTAATCGGTAAATCATAATCAGCGGCAATAAATTGCCGCGGTTCGTTATTGATGATTTTAAAATAGGTACGCAGGACTTCATGGCGTTCAAGTAATGCCTTAACGGCTGATTCAAACGCCTTTATGTTAATGAATTCCCGCAGCCTGAAATCCCCCATACAGTTATATTGGGGACTTCCTCCATCCAGTTGATCAATAAACCATAGTCGTTGTTGAGCAAATGAAAGCGGATAATGTTCCGCTTTGCCATCACGCTGAATATCTTGCAAAAAGTGATGAGTTTGCTCTTCTGAATCGAGCTGGTTCAGAAAATCAATCAACTCCTGTTTATGTTGTTTCCATTCACTGAGCAAGGCGGGTGGAATACTGCCGCGGCTGGTCTCGTATTGTAAACGGTTATCAGTAACAAACAGAGTAATTCCCTGCTCTAAAGACTCATTAATAATTCGCGCGGCATTTCTCATATTTCACCCTTCAATAGTTCTTGCGCTGTCTCTTTCCCAGCCTGGAAATGTTTTCTTTTTTCTTTGATAAGATGAATAGTGACAACCTGTGATAGCTGCTCAAGCGTCGGGTGTTCAAAAACACTTCTCAACGGAACTTCTATTTCTAATTCGTTACGTATTGAACTAATAAGGCGGGTTGCCTGAAGTGAATGTCCACCCAAGGTGAAGAAATTATCATAGATGCCGACTTGACTGACATTCAATAACCGCTTCCATAATTGACCAATCTTAATTTCTATTTCATTTCTTGGCGCTACATAGCTTTGTCGGCGTAAATCGTCTTCATTTGGGATCGGTAACGCTTTTTTATCCACTTTATTATTTAACGTGAGTGGCATTCGTTCCAAAGGAATATAGAGACCTGGAACCATATATTCTGGCAATTGTTGTTTCAGTGCGGATTCGAGTAATTCTGAAAGTTCTCCGCTAATGGCCGAAATTTGCGGATAATTAGCTAAATGGGTTTGATTATAGTCAGTACGGGCTTGTACCGGTGGTAATTCTCCACGACTAAAAATCACATCCAGCAAATCAGGTTGCTGTTGTGACCATGTAATGCCGCATTGATAACCACATTGTTCAGCGTATTGCAGTAAGGATTCGAATTCCTGAACCTGTTGCAATGCCTGTGGGGAGAAACTGCCGGCATTTTCTGGCGGCGTTATCATCTGATTGGCCGACCAGTGACGCAATCCTTCTGCCAAAGTGAGGTCATCTTTAATTCTGGCGTTGGGGATACCTGAAACACCTAATATATCCTCTGCGCCCACCTGCAATAAATTACGCAGACTGTCAAAAGAATCGAAATTATGCCAATTTAACAGTAATTCATGACAAGATTTGGTCTTTTCATCTCTTTTATGCAATATGACATCGTAACGATAACGCAACATCTCATTGTCGCCGATGCCACGTTTAACCAGAATATCAACCCGGCCAATTTCAGGGTAACGCTCCGGTAATTGGGCAAAATAAGTTGGACTGAGTAAAAACTCGGGTTCTTGTTGTAAACGCCGCTGAATACGGTTCGCCAGCGTCCCTACCTGAATACGCTGCCCGTTAAGATGACTTTGCTCTATCGCTGTAGCATGGGCGGTTAATAAATCTAAATTGCGGATATCTCCCAGCAAAATTTTCCCACCCGCTTCAACCGCCGGTATTAACTGTTCAAGTACTTTTTCCAGATATTGAACATTGGGAAAATATTGGACAACAGAGTTAATCACGACAGTATCAAATTCATCAGCACTCAATGTTCCTAAATTGAGTGCATCTCCTCTTCTGAGCTGCACATGTGACCAGCCACGTTGTTGCAGAATATGTTGATGCCGATTTAAAACCTCAGCCGAAATATCGGTCGCCACCACTGATTCGCACCATTCAGCATAGCGATACAGCAATAATCCGGTACCACAACCAATTTCCAGTAAGCGATGAGGATGCAAGGCTTTAATCCTGTGCATGATTCCTGCTAACCATTCCTCCATTTGCTCAAGGACAATCGGTTGTTCAGTATAGCTGTTCATCCAGCCACCGAAATCACTGTCTGATGCGACTGCATCACCGTTCTGAATGCTCTCTTTTCGAGTACTATCCGTTGTGGGTTGACGGTACTGCTCATCAAAAATTTCTGTCCAGTTCTCAACGCTGCTTGCGTTAAACTCAACCGCTTTTTCACCTAACCACTCTGTACTTGGGCAAACATACGCAATGAGTTTTTTATCTTCATCTTGACCATAAGCGATCACAACAGCACTACTTAAAGCATCATGCCCGGACAAAACTGTCTCGATTTCACCCAATTCTATACGGTGACTACGGATCTTAACCTGAGAGTCAACACGGCCGATAAATTCCAACTGACCATCCGGCGTCCAGCGCACTAAATCGCCCGTTCGATAAAGCCTGTTTTCCCTGCCATCCGTTACATGTGAACTGAATGGATCTCGGATAAATTGCCTTGCTGTGATTTCCGGTGAGTTTCGATAACCGCGTGCTAACTGAACGCCGCCAATATACAGTTCCCCGATAACGCCCATCGGAGCCAAATTACCTTCCTGATCAAGAATACGCATCACAACGTTAGGCAACGGTTTTCCAATCGTAATCTTCTCGTCAGTAAGTAACGCTGTAGTGACAATGGATGTACATTCTGTCGGGCCATAGACGTTAAACAGTTTTCTATTCTGTGACCAACGAACAGCAATCTGCGGTGGTACTGCTTCACCCGCCAAAAGCAAAGTTGAGACAGAACGCCATTTGTTAAAATTCAGATGTGGAAGCAGCGCGGGTGGTAACACAGCATGAGTTATCTGATGTTTTTCAACCACTTCATCCAGCAATTCAGGGGAACGCCGTTGGGTTTCAGAAATCAAATAGAGTATTGCGCCATAGGCCAATGTCATAGACATCTCTAAGATCATGGCGTCAAAACTCCAGGAGGCAAACTGCAACGCCCGGCAATGGGAGTCAATGCCAAATAAATCTGCTTGCGAGAATGCCAGATTAACCCACCCTTTATGTTCCAGCATCACCCCTTTCGGTTTACCGGTAGAGCCGGAAGTATAAATCACATAAGCCAGATGATTTTCCGTGAGCGGAAGTGGGCGCTCAGTAATATTATCCGTAGGCATATGTTGTAGCTGAGACTGGACTATCTCTGTGTCCAGACAAATCACTTTCTGCTGGCTAATTGGCAGTTTTTCAACCAGATGAGTTTCGGTCAGGATGAATTCGACTTCACTGTGATCCAACATATATTGGAGGCGGGCTTTCGGATAACTGGGGTCTAACGGTACATAAGCGCCACCCGCTTTAAGAATACCCAATAATGCCACAACCGCTTGTAGTGACCTTGGTATGCAAAGTGCGACCAACGTGTCCGGTATGATCCCTTGTTCAAGCAGATAGTGCGCCAATTGGTTAGCTTGCTCATTTAATGACTGATAGCTCAGGGTGTCATCGCCCAAAATCAGTGCATTTTTTTCAGGGTATTGTGATACCCGCTCTTCGAAGAGTTGATGGAAACATTTCCCGGTCGGATAAGGAATTTGTGGCCCGCTCCATTCATGCAGTAAGGTATTCCGTTCAGCGTCTGCCAATAATGGAAGGTCATGAACGGACGGCTCGCTGATACCAGTATGATGCTTCATCACATCAACAATATTAGTCAGCAAAATTTCGTAATTGGCGATTAATCTGTTAATGGTCGCATTTCTGAACAGGCTGGTGTCAGAGATCCATCCAATGGATAACTCACCTTCGTCTTCTTCATAAATATGGACTTCCAAATCAAATCGGGTGGTCAAAAGGGAACGTTCTTTAGATGTAACAATACTATCCTGCTCCAGCGTTGTATCCCGTTGATTATTCTGTACTGCAAACATGATCTGGAAAATAGGATTATAATTTAAATTCCGTTCTGGACTGATTTTCTCCACCAGCATCTCAAAAGGCAGGTCTTGATGTGCATAAGCATCCAGGATTGTGCGGCTATTTTGTTTTAATAGCTCACTGAATGTAGGCTGACCGGATAAATCCGTTCTTATCACCAGTGAATTGACGAAAAATCCAATCAAAGCCTCAGTGTCACGGTGTCTTCGGCCTGCAAGCGGCATGCCAACCAGAATATCCTTTTCACTACTGTAACGACTCAACAACACAGCAAAAGCCGTTTCCAGAAACATAAATAACGTCACTTCATGTTTGGCGCACAGCGCTCGAATTTCTTGGGTCAAAGCTTTTGAAATACGTTGTGGATGAACATTCCCTTCAAAATTTTGTTTTTCTGGTCGTGGATTATCCAGTGGGAAACGGTGAAGGGGAGAAATACCTGATAATTGGTTTTGCCAGTAATCCAGTTGTTTTTGCAGAATATCCCCTTGCAGCCAATCCCGTTGCCATTGGGAATAATCAGTATATTGAACTGGTAATGGCGGCAGAGGATTACCCTCGCCTTGGCAATAAGCGCGATATAATGTCAGCAGCTCGCTGATAAAGATTGCCAGCGACCAGCCATCACAAGCGATATGATGAATCGTATAGAGAATAAAATAATCATCATCTGTTAATTTTAGCAACCGAATACGCAGCATCAGGTCAGTGCTGAGATTAACAGCTTGTTTCCACTCTTGCTCGCCGAGTTGTTTAAGCTGTTGTTGCTGCTCAAATTCTGCAAGTGTGGACAAATCATGGATGGTAATCGGCAAATCATAGGAAGTTGCGACAACCTGCCGAGGCTCATTATCAATAATTTTGAAATAAGTACGCAGCGATTCATGGCGTTCAAGTAATGTTGCTATAGCCGCCTCAAAAGCGTTGAGATTAAGCGACTCTCTCAACCTGAAATCACCGGTGCAATTATATTGTGGGCTGCCTTCGGTGAGTTGATCGATTAACCACAAACGCTGTTGAGCAAATGAAAGCGGGTAATGTTCCGCACGCTCATAACGCGGAATACCTTGCAGTCGGTGAGTGTCCGAATCCTCTTCTGAATCGATTTGCTTGAGGAAATCAATCAATTCTTGTTTATATTGCTTCCATTCACTGAGAAGTTCCGGAGGAATGCTGTCTCGGCTGGTTTTATATTTCAGTTTGTTATCAATCACAAACAGAGTAATCCCTTGATTTAAAGCCTCATTGATAATTTGTGCTGCATTTTTCATATATCGCCTTCCAATAGTTCCTGTGTTGTCTCTTGCCCAGCCTGGAGATGTTTGCTCTTTTCTTTAACCTGATGAATCGTGGCGATTCGTGCTAATCGCTCAAGTGTTGGATGCTCAAAGACACTGCTCAACGGTATTTCAATGTTTAGATCATTGCGTATTAAGCTAATAAGGCGGGTTGCCTGAAGAGAGTGACCACCCAACATGAAAAAGTTGTCATAAATGCTGACTTGACTAACTCCCAATACTTCTTGCCATAACTGGCTAATTTTTCTCTCCACTTCATTTCTTGGCGCAACATAATTTTGTTGGCGGAAATCATTTTCATTTGGAATAGGCAACGCTTTTTTGTCCACTTTGTTATTTAACGAGAGTGGCATTCGCTCTAGCGGAATATAAAGGCTTGGAACCATGTATTCTGGTAATTGTTTTTTCAATGCTGATTCAAGTTGCTCTGAAAGTTCAGCTTTAATATCGGAGGATTGAGAAGGGTTGTTGGTATTAAATTTTAGCCCTTTTTTATCCAGCCAATCTTTGGTTGGACAAACATAGGCAATTAATCTCTTATCGTTCCCATAAGTAATAACCGCAGCGCTGCTTAAGGCGTCATGCCCGACCAGTGCAGTTTCGATTTCTCCCAACTCAATCCTAAATCCTCTAATCTTGACTTGAGAGTCAATCCGGTCAATAAATTCCACACTACCATCAGACAACCAACGGGCTAAATCTCCCGTTCGGTATAAACGTTGGGATTGGGATTTATCCGCCAAATCAGTCATAAATTTCGTTGCGTTTGTTTCAGGGGAATTCAAATACCCGCGTGCCAGTTGAATGCCGCCAATACATAATTCCCCGGCAACACCAATAGGCACTAGATTGCCTGATGGATCAAGAATACGGATAACGGTATTGGGCAATGGTTTTCCAATCGTAATTTTGTCATCAGTTAATAAGCCCGAAGTCACAATGGCAGTACACTCGGTCGGGCCATAGACGTTGAACAGTTTTCGATTCTGTGACCAACGAACAGCGATCTGTGGCGGTACAGCTTCCCCCGCTAAAAGCAAGGTTGAAACGGAACGCCATTTGTTAAAGTCCAGATAAGGCAGCAAAGCGGGTGGTAATACAGCATGGGTAATCTGATGTTTATCAACTAACTCATCTAAATATTCAGGGGTATGCTGTTGAGTTTCTGAAATTAAATAAAGTGCGGCCCCATACGCCAGTGTCATAGATATTTCTAAGATCATGGCATCAAAGCTCCAGGAAGCGAACTGCAATCCCCGGCTATATGAATCAACACCAAATAAACCCGCCTGTGAAAGTGCCAGATTTACCCACCCCTTATGTTCCAACATAACCCCTTTCGGTTTACCCGTAGAACCAGAGGTATAAATGACGTAAGCCAAATTATTTTCCGTTAGTGGGAATGGGCGTTCAGCGATATTATCCGCAGGCATGCGCTGCAATTGTGATTGTATTATTTCAGTATCCAAACAGACGACTTTCTGCTGGCTAATTGGGAGTTTTTCTATCAGATCTGTTTCAGTCAGAATAAACTCAGCTTCGCTGTGTTCTAACATATATTGAAGACGAGGTTTCGGATAACTGGGATCTAACGGCAAATAAGCACCGCCTGCTTTAATAATCCCCAATAGCGCGACTACAGCGCGTATTGAACGTGGAATACAGAGCGCGACCAATGTTTCTGGTTTGATCTTTTGTTCTATCAAATAATGAGCGAGCTGGTTAGCTTGTTTATTTAGCTCCCGATAACTTAATGAATTGCCGTCAAAAATAACCGCTGTTTTTTCAGGATATCGGACAGCTTGTTCCTCAAACAGTTCATGAAAACAGCCGCCATGCTGGCTATGATTCTGTGGGCCATTCCATTCATGTAATAAAGTGTGTATTTCAGCCTCTGCTAATAGTGGAATATCATGGACAGAAGGTTCCCTGTGTATTAGATCGGAACCAATACATGGCTTCATTATATTAACAATATTAGCAAGCAAGGTTTCATAATTGGCGAGTAATCTTTCAATAGTAATCTTGTTGAACAAGCTGCTGTCATAAACCCATAACAGGGATAATCCTCCCTCCTCTTCTTCATAAATATGAATTTCCAAATCAAATCGGACTTTCAAAAGCAGACGCTCTTCAAACTCAATATTATTATCCTGCGCCAGTGCCATATCACACTGAGTATTCTCCAGAGTAAACGCGATTTGGAATATCGGGTTATAATTTAAGTTTCGTCCCGGACTCAGTTTTTCCACCAGCATTTGAAATGGCAGATCTTGATGTGCATAAGCATCCAGGATAGTGCGACTATTCTGCTTTAACAATTCACTGAAAGTGGGCTGGCCGGATAAATCCGTTCTGATCACCAGAGAGTTAACAAAAAAGCCAATCAAAGGTTCAATATCATGATGTCTTCTCCCTGCAAGTGGTGTTCCGACCAAAATGTCTTTTTCATTACTGTAACGACTCAACAATACGGCGAAGGCTGTCTCCAGAAACATGAATAATGTGACTTCATGTTGGTGACATAAGGCTCTTATTTCTTGTGTTAAACCCTTTGAAATACGTTGCTCATTAAGCTGCCCCTCAAAACTCTGTTTCTCTGGTCGTGGGTTATCCAGTGGAAGACGGTGAAGTGGAGAAATACCTGATAACTGGGTTTGCCAATAATCCAGTTGTTTTTTCAGAATATCGCCTTGCAGCCAATTTCGTTGCCATTGAGCATAATCGGTATATTGGATTTTAAGTGGCGGTAATGGGGCTATTTCTCCTTGATGATACGCGCGATATAAGGTGATAAGCTCATTGATGAAGATTTCTATTGACCAACTATCACAGGCAATATGGTGAATGGTATAAATAATCACATAATCATTTTCGGCCAGCTTGATCAGGCGAATACGCAACATCAAATCAGTACTGAGGTTAAAAACCAAGTTATCTTCTTCTTTACTAAATCTTTTGACTTGAGATTCTTGCTCAGTTTCAGAGAATGCAGTCAGATCATAGAGTGTAATGGGTAAATCATAGGAATGTGTTATGACTTGCCGTGGCTCATTATCAATAATTTTAATATGGGTACGTAACGCCTCATGACGCTCAAGCAACGTTTTTACCGCAGCCTTGAAAGCGTCGAAATTCAGTTGTTCCCGTAATCTCAAATATCCAGGGCAATTATATTGGGGACTACCTTCGGTAAGTTGATCGATAAACCACAAGCGTTGCTGAGCAAATGAGAGTGGATAATGTTCTGCATTGCCATCACGTTGGATATTCTGTAATTGATATGTTTGAATTTCTTCTTCTGCATCGATCTGGCTCAGGAAGTTAATCAACTCTTGTTTATAGTTTTTCCATTCATTGAATAATTCCGCTGGAATACTATCACGGCTAGTTTCGTATTGTAATCGATTATCAGCAACAAATAGAGTAATTCCTTGATTTAAAGCCTCATTCACAATTTGCACTGCATTTTTCATATATCTCCTTGAAAATATCATATCAAATTGTTTATTAAGTGATTATTCATGATGTCCGTAATTTCAAAATAACAAATTTCTAATCATGTTAGCATATGGGCATCGAAAATCATTAGCTATGTTGTTTGATTTTATTATCAAAAACAGTGAGAAAATATGAAGGTTTTTTTAATAGATGAGCAATATAAAAATCACACCAAAATTAATAACCATTTAAACAGATAATAGGAACACTCTATTTACTCATTAACTATTTGCCTGCTATTAATATAAATCTGCATCTAAAAAAACATTAATCACAAAAACAACTGATATTCTCTTTTTCCTGACTAGACATAATGGCATTCATTAATCGCTCATAATATCGGAGTAAACTATCAATAGCTTCTTTGGAATAGAGTTATGGATTATATGTAAATTCACTATAAATTACGTTGATAACTTCCATTACCATTCTGGCGTATCCTCTTCAATATCGTTTTTTCTAAGACTAGATGCTCGTTGTCGTTTTTTCCCCTGAAGTTTAGCGAGTTGGATAGGAGATATGCTTTGTTTAGGAAGAAAAAGATTTAATTGTTCGGTTAAGTTTAATGCTGCCATAATGGCAACAAAAATCTCTAATTTGACTTTACCTTTTTCAGCATTCAGTACCGTTTTTCTTGTGACTCCAAAATGACACATTAAAACCATTATTATCTATAATGGTCAATTATAAGCACATTATATATCAATCGTAACTTTGTATGCTAATGTCCTATTAAAAAGACATTATAGACTTTAATAGTGATAAAATCCTATATATGGAAACATTATGAGATGAGTTGATATCGGTAGGAACTAAATGCACGCGTCATTGAATTAACCAAAGGAATGGTAATTGATTTGGATAAACATAACGAGGCCGTTCTTTATCGATCAATGTCAGAGTAACATGTGTTAATTTCTTACTGGTCCGGTTAAAAGCCAGAAATATCCCCTCTTTCTGCATATCTAACGACACATAATCGTCACCAGAATCTCCTCTAGGCTTACTCTTATAAGGAATTAAACCTTCATTAAAAATTTCCTGATAAGATTTACCTAGGCTATTTATTAACGCCTCTATATTTATCGTCATTATTTATATAACCCCTAGTATATAAACATGGATAACGGTTTATTAACCACTATCCAATAAAAGTAAAAAAAACTCTAGAAGACATTTATTCAAAACGTTCAAATATTAATGCATGTACCCGTAAATCAGCCAAATAGAGAAAACGAATTTCTGTATTAGGATAGTGAGAGATTAATCTTCACCCAGATTTTTTAAAAGTTAGATCACTTACCCTTTGATGTATTGTGTACCCAAACACAATATTGATTGCCGGATATAAGTCTTTTAAGCAATCGATATAAACATCCCAGCCACCAACCATGCCAATAATCGGTACTTCTGTAGCTTCATTAACCTCAGAAGGTTGACCTAAAATAGCTCTCACTGTGTCTTTATCCATTACAGGTTGAAATGGTGAAGGCATATTGCCTTTATAAATTTCAATTTCAGGTAAATATGATATCAAAGTAATGCATACAGAGATTAATTTTGGGGCTGTCCTAGATAAGTAATTTGATCTAGGATATCCAAATGAGAAAAAGTCGGATTAGCCAATACAAGCAAAAACGTCTTCAGGAGCTT
>NZ_JFGV01000068.1:0-29309 GCF_000612035.1 Photorhabdus aegyptia
CACAATGTTTATCAGCGTTGTGTCGGTCAGTGGTGGCGCATTATAGGGAGCTCAGATTTTTATACAATACTTTTTTTCACATTTATCACCAACAGGCTAATACTTGTTCTTTTTGAGCAAAATTCAAACCAATATAGCCCAATTCAATAAGTTTCTTTCATTGCATACTGGTATTTTCCTCACTAAAATCTTATTAAAAGTAAATCTCAATTTTCTCATCAGAGGTATACATGTCCGAAACGCTACGCAGTTACCTTAATATTCAACCCAAAGTTGGTCAGAACGTTATGCTAGATTCGTCTAGTGTAATCATTGGTGATGTTAGACTTGCTGATGATGTCAGTATATGGCCTTTAGTTGTCATCCGTGGGGACGTTAATTATGTATCTATTGGTACACGTACTAACATTCAAGATGGCTCTATATTACATGTGACACACAAAACAACAGACAATCCTCATGGTTTCCCTTTAATTGTAGGAAATGATGTCACTATCGGGCATAAAGTTATACTTCATGGCTGCACTATCGGTAATCAAGTACTTATCGGTATGGGCTCTATTTTACTTGATGGTTCAGTGATCGAAGATAACGTTATTGTTGGAGCAGGCAGCCTAGTAGCCCCAGGCAAGATATTAGAAAGTGGGTACCTTTATATCGGCAGCCCTGCCCGTCAGGTCAGAAAACTAAAACCTGAAGAATTAAAAGGGCTGTGTTATTCAGCAAGTCACTACGTTAGCTTGAAAAATGACTATTTGCAGGAAGGTAATATGTAACGCCCCAAATGATCATCATCCTCGTTACTAATCACTAATTCGAATTCATCTTCTATATCCCAACGATTTTGTCGAAAGAGACTTAGTGGATGATGATCTTCCACCCCATAACGATATAAAAGATCCTCGGCGCTTATAACACATTGAACCAACAATCCATTTACCAGTGCGGGAAAAATAACTATCTGCTCTTGCTCTCTCCACTCTTCTCTATCTGGAAATTGAATAGATTGATTCACGAATGTAATTCCTGTTCTAATGTTAGCAATACAGGCGCAATTTCAGGCAATACGCCATGCCATAATTTAAATGAATGAGCGGCTTGTCCTACTAACATCCCTAATCCATCCGCATAACGAGAAACACCATGTTTCTTAGCAAAAGAAATGAAGGGCGTCAAATTAGCCTGGTAAAACATGTCATAACAGACACAATCTTCATTAAATATGAATGGAGATATAGTAGGAATCTCACCATTAATACCAGATGCAGTAGCATTGATAATGAGTTCAAACTCAGGATTATGAAGTGTTTTCATCTCAACAGGCCGAATATTACCTATTGACGAAAAATCATTAGCAACCTGCATAGCACGACTAAACGTGCGGTTTGTTATTGTAATTTCACAGCCAAATTCCAATAACGGAAATAAAACACCTCTGGCAGCACCACCAGCTCCAATGATTAAAATATGTTGTCCTTGAGTAATAAACCCAAGTCGTACCAAATCTGTTAATAACCCTATACCATCCGTGTTATCACCAAGCAATTGATTATTATCTAGTAATTTCAAAGTATTAACTGCACCACTAAGTCTTGCTCGTTCAGTCAATTCATTTGCTCGAATAAATGCCTGCTCTTTAAATGGCACAGTAATATTGGCTCCTATACCTCCTTGTTTAAGAAATACATCCAATGCCTCTTCAAATTTACTTATCGGCACTAGAATTTTCCCATAACGATGCTCAATACCTGTTTGTCCAGCAAATAACTGATGGATACGCGGAGATTTACTGTGCGCAACAGGATTACCAAAGACGGCAAATTGATCCATATTTATTCTTCCCCTATCCTTGACGATAAAGCTCACCAGTTAAAGCATCCCGAATTTCTGAAGGATTTTTCCGACCTCCAACATCTCCGTTTAATATAGGAAACTTATCCCCAAATTGTTGCCTAACTTCTTCTACTGTTCTGCATGGTTCAAGACCATTCAAATTTGCACTAGTCGACACTAACGGTTTACCATAAAAAGCACATAACTGCTTCACCAAAGGATGATCGCTAACTCTGACAGCCAAGGTGGTGAATTGCCCAGTCAACCATTTAGATGTACTGAATTTGGCAGGAATTACCCAAGTTACAGGCCCTGGCCAACAAGCAAACATAGTCTCTTTTTGTTCTTCTGTTAGAAGTTTATCATCAAGATATGGCTGTAATTGTTCATAATTATCTGCAATAAGAATCAATCCTTTCTGCCAAGGACGTTTCTTTAATATAAGCAGTTCATTTACCGCTTTTTCACTATCAGGATCACATCCAAGTCCAAAAACAGCTTCAGTCGGATAGGCAATCACTTTTTCTGCTTTTAATGCAGTTAATACACTCTCAAATGCAGATAATCCTTCATTGCTCATTTTATTACTCTACTTAATTACTTAATTTATTTGCTGTTTTCCACACAATTTACTGGCACAAAATAACTTTACACCTTGTGATGTACGTTTTTCAACCAGCAATGGATAAGAACAAAACATACATTTACTCGCAATTGGCTTATTATTTAATACAAACTGGCAATTAGGGTAACGGTTACACGAATGGAAAATTTTTCCAAAACGTGATTTCCTTTGGAGTAGTTGTCCTTGTTTACATTGCGGACAAGATATTAACGTCTCATCCGGCTTATCAATTAGCTCTGCATGTTCGCATTCGGGATAACGACTACAACCAATGAACATTCCATAACGTCCTTGACACAAAATCAAATTGGCTCCACACGCCGGACATAGCTGCCCTTCAAGTTCTTTTACCACATGACCATCACTTTGCCCTTTTAATGGACGAATATATTGACATGATGGATAACCAGAACATCCAAGAAATGGTCCATGGATACCATTACGTATAACCAATACAGAACCACATTCAGGGCAATATTCAGTTTCATTAGTAGAGAAAGGAACCATTTTTGCCATACTATTTTCACTCAAAAAATTATTCTCATATGACGTTGAACAGGACAGGACTCTGGAAATTCAGTTAATTTAACTCACGCGTACATAACCACCAGCAACCACAGCCACCTTACCCAGTAGTTCCAGCTCAAGGAGCTTTGTCATTACCTCAGTTATAGGTAATGAAGAACGCTGAGCAATAATATCAACAGGCGTTATTTCAGCTCCTACGTTAACTAGCACATCCGTAAATGGCAACTCAGTTTGCTCAAACTGCGGTTTTACTTCTTCACCCGTTCTTTCCATATTCAACCATTGTAGTGAACTGTAAACATGTTCCACAATATCCATTGTGTTTGTAGCTAAATATGCACCTTGCTTTATTAACCAATGATTCCCTTCGCTCACTGAATTTCCCA
Source organism: Photorhabdus aegyptia (assembly GCF_000612035.1). NCBI lineage: Bacteria > Pseudomonadati > Pseudomonadota > Gammaproteobacteria > Enterobacterales > Morganellaceae > Photorhabdus > Photorhabdus aegyptia. The sequence continues at coordinate 3,373 of NZ_JFGV01000068.1, forward strand.
AAAGCCCTGGTAATGCAAATACATCTCTTCCTTGTTCTAGGGCACAACGAGCGGTAATTAACGAGCCACTATTTTGACCCGCTTCTACAACAATCACTGCTGAGCTTAATCCACTTATAATCCGATTTCTTTTAGGAAAATTTTTTGCACGCGGCGGCATATCCGGAAAAAACTCAGAAACAAGAGCACCATTCTCCTCAATTTGCTTTGCTAATGATCCGTGTCTATGAGGATAAATCTGCCCAAGCCCACTACCTAATACAGCTACTGTTTCTCCTCCACTATCCAATGCAGCTCGGTGACAAATACCATCAATACCAATAGCTAAACCACTAGTAATAACTAACTCATATCCAACCAGTTCACTTGCAAAAATTCTTCCCCATTTCTCACCATAATAGCTTGCTGTCCTGCTCCCTACCATCGCCACCTGCTTCTTTAAAAGGGTATTTGGTTTTCCTGACACAAAAAGCACAAGCGGAGGGGTATGTATCTGCTTTAATAGAGGTGGATACGAAGGGTGAGAATATGTCAATAAATGGTGCTCTGGTTGTTCCAGCCACTTAAGGCATGAGGCGAGTAAGGTTTTATTTACTTTAGTAAATTGCAGAGATTGTGCTGACGATAATCCACTATCTTTCAGCACAGCGAGATAACGATTCCCGGAATGTAATAATTTTTCTGCAACATTTGCTGCTCTCTCTGTTGCCAAATGAGAAACCATCTTCATTCGCAACCATACTTCCATAGCTTCCATGTTGTCATCCTAGCTAAGATTGACGGACAAAACTAAACTGCTCAATTAGCAATCGATACTGTCAATCTAAACGGGAAATGTCTAGAATAGACATAGAATACCATTAACATTTTGGACGCAGATCTAAACATATATGTCAGTATTACAAGTATTACATTACCCAGACGAGCGGCTTCGCACTATTGCAACGCCAGTTGAAACAGTTGATGCAGAGATTCGACGTATCATTGATGATATGTTTGAAACTATGTATGCAGAAGAAGGCATTGGTTTGGCCGCAACACAAGTTGATATTCATCAGCGTATTGTTGTTATTGACGTATCAGAAACACGTAATGAGCGTCTCGTTCTTATCAACCCAGAATTACTGGAAAAAAGTGGCGAAACTGGGATAGAAGAGGGCTGTTTGTCTATTCCTGAGCAACGAGCACTGGTGCCACGAGCCGAAAAAGTCAAAATCAAAGCCCTAGATTACAATGGCCAACCATTTGAATTACAAGCTGATGGCCTGCTAGCAATTTGTATTCAGCACGAAATGGACCATTTAATTGGTAAACTTTTTGTGGATTACTTATCTCCACTGAAACGCCAACGTATACGCCAGAAAGTAGAAAAACTGGACAAACAAAAAAACCGAACCAAGTAAATTAATTAATACAGGAAATAAACGTGTCTGATTCTTTACGTATTGTTTTTGCCGGAACACCTGATTTTGCAGCACGCCATTTAGAGGCTTTGTTAATGTCTAAGCATGAGGTGGTTGGCGTTCTAACTCAACCAGATAGACCGGCAGGAAGAGGTAAAAAACTGACACCCAGTCCTGTAAAGGTACTGGCAGAGGAACGTAACATCACCGTTTTTCAGCCAGCTACTTTACGCTCAGAAGAAAACCAACAATGGATTCTAAAACAACAGCCTGATGTTCTCATAGTTGTTGCCTATGGATTGATCCTTCCTAAGGCTGTTTTAAATATTCCAAGATTAGGCTGCCTAAACGTACATGGCTCCCTATTACCACGTTGGCGAGGTGCAGCCCCCATTCAACGCTCGCTCTGGGCTGGCGATACAGAAACAGGCGTAACGATCATGCAAATGGATATAGGTCTTGATACTGGCAACATACTATATAAAGCAAGCTGCCCTATTACACCTGAGGATACCAGCGCCAGTTTATACGAAAAACTGGCCAACATTGGGCCAAATGCGTTACTCGAAACATTATCGTTAATAACATCGGGTAAAAATCAACCTGAAATTCAAAACGAAAATTTAGTTACCTACGCTGAAAAACTAAGCAAAGAAGAAGCCCGTATAGATTGGGAACTATCTGCAACCCACCTCGAACGCTGTATTCGTGCATTTAATCCCTGGCCCATGAGCTTTTTCGAGATGGAAGGGCAACCTGTTAAAGTTTGGAAAGCAGAAGCCATTGAAGAACAAACTTCTGCAGAACCAGGAACTGTATTAAAAGCAGACAAAAAAGGTATTTATATTGCCACTGCTGATGGAATTCTGAACATTACTCAATTACAGCCTGCTGGTAAAAAAGCAATGTCAGCAGCAAATCTACTTAACTCTAAACGTGAATGGTTTACACCAGGCAATAAAATCAATTAAATACTATTTTATGCTGTAAGCATTCTCACAAATTTTCTCTTAATGCTGGCTTGTGTCAGCTTTTTTTAACTATGAAAAACACATATAATCTACGAAGTGTTGCCGCAAAAGCAATCAATCAAGTTCTGGACCAAGGACAGTCTCTGAGTACAGTCTTACCCAAACTGCAACAAAATATAACCGATAAAGATAAACCCTTGTTACAGGAATTATCTTTCGGAGTATTACGCGTATTACCACAACTAGAGTGGATAATAGGTCAACTAATGGCAAAACCATTAAAAGGTAAACAACGTATTCTTCATTACCTGCTTATGGTTGGAATATACCAACTTGCCTATACTCGCATCCCAGCCCATGCAGCACTTGCTGAAACAGTAAATGGGGCCGTAACGCTGAAGTATCCTCAATTAAAAGGGTTAATTAACGGCGTTCTTCGCCAATTTCAGAGACAACAGCTACAGTTAATGGAATGTGTACAAAATAATCCCAGCCATCACTTACACCCAGTATGGCTATTAACTCGAATCCAAAAAGCCTATCCACAACAATGGCAACAATTTATTAATGCTAATAATAAAAAACCACCTATGTGGTTAAGAGTTAATCGTATATATCATAGTCGGGATGAATATCTCGCTCTTCTTCATAAATCGGGAATTGATGCGGAACCAACGCCCAAATCACCTTATGCTATCCGCATAATTTCCCCTTGTCCTGTAACAATATTACCTGGATTTGACAAAGGTTGGGTCACTGTCCAAGATGTATCCGCACAAGAGTGTGTCGAGTTACTAAAACCCACTAATGGAGAGAAAATTCTCGATCTTTGTGCAGCACCTGGAGGGAAAACAACACATATCCTCGAAGTAGCACCAGAATCTCAAGTATTAGCGGTGGATATTGATGAGCAAAGAATCAAACGAGTAAAAGAAAATCTCCAACGCCTTAATTGCCACGCTACAGTAAAAACCGGTGATGGACGCCACCCTGAACAATGGGCAGAAAATCAGCAATTCGACCGCATTCTTTTAGATGCCCCGTGTTCAGCAACAGGAGTAATCCGTCGCCATCCTGATATCAAATGGTTACGCCGCGAGGAAGATATTACTCAATTAGTTCAATTACAATCTGAGATTCTTGATGCAATCTGGCCATACTTAAAGAAAGGCGGAACGCTAGTATATGCAACCTGTTCTATTCTACCAGATGAAAATAGCCAGCAAATCAGCTCGTTTTTAAAACGCCACCCAGACGCAAAATTAACGGGAGCAGAAGCAAATGATTGTCCGGGAAAACAAATAATACCTGAGTTAAATGGTGGCGATGGTTTCTTTTACGCTCGATTAATTAAACAGTAATATATCTTTGCAATTCATAGAGATAGTTATTTGTTTTCAATAAATTAGAGAATACTATGAAAATAATTATTCTTGGTGCAGGTCAAGTTGGCGGTACATTAGCTGAAAATCTGGTAGGTGAGAATAATGATATCACTATAGTCGATACTGATCCTAACCGTTTACACCAACTACAAGATAAATTCGATCTCAGAGTAGTCAATGGTCATGGCTCTTACCCCAGGGTATTAAGAGAAGCTGGTGCTGAAGATGCTGATATGTTAGTTGCTGTAACTAATTCTGACGAAACTAACATGATTGCATGCCAAATTGCTTATTCTTTATTCAATACACCAAATAAAGTTGCGCGAATACGCGCAGCAGAATATATCTGCGAAGCAGATAAACTTTTTCTCCCTAATGATATTCCTATTGACTATCTTATTTCACCAGAACAACTTGTCATAGACTATATTTACAAGCTAATTCAATATCCTGGTGCCTTACAAGTTGTTAACTTTGCCGAAGGCCGAGTAAGTATTGTTGCGGTAAAAGCTTATTATGGAGGCTCACTTGTAGGAAATGCACTTTCCTCACTTCGTGAGCACATGCCACACATTAATACCAGAGTTGCTGCAATATTCCGTCAGGATAGACCAATAAGACCACAAGGTTCTACAATTATTGAAGCCGGTGACGAAGTTTTCTTTGTCGCTGCATCACAACATATTCGTGCTGTAATGAGTGAGCTTCAACGTTTAGAAAAGCCCTACAAGCGTATTATGATCGTAGGTGGTGGTAATGTGGGTGCCGGCCTTGCACTACGTCTCGAAAAAGATTACAGGGTTAAATTAATCGAACGAAATCAACAAAGAGCTACAGAACTAGCTGAATTATTGCATGACACCATTGTTTTCTATGGAGATGCCTCCGATCAAGAGTTATTAGCTGAAGAACATGTAGAACAAGTAGATGTATTTATTGCTCTAACCAACGATGACGAAGCAAATATCATGTCTGCAATGCTTGCCAAACGCATGGGGGCCAAAAAAGCCATGGTTCTCATCCAACGTAGTGCATATGTCGATTTAGTTCAAGGCGGTGTCATTGATATTGCAATCTCTCCACAACAAGCGACAATATCCGCGCTACTAGGTCATGTCCGCAAAGCGGATATCGTAAGCGTTTCCTCATTGCGTCGCGGAGTGGCCGAAGCTATCGAAGCGATTGCTCATGGAGATGAAAACACATCAAAGGTTGTTGGTCGAGCTGTAGGCGATATTAAATTACCACCAGGCACTACAATTGGTGCAATAGCACGCGGTGAGGAAGTCATTATTGCTAATGATTACAGCGTGATCGAACAAGGAGATCATGTAATTATGTTTATTACAGATAAGAAATTTGTCCCCGAAGTAGAGAAGTTATTCCAACCGAGTCCTTTTTTCCTTTAAAAAACCAAAGAAATAGTCATGTACCAGTCATATAATTCGAACACAATAACTGATACAACTTGGCCTATTTTAATTAGAAGAATATGATAAAACTTTTAAGTTATTTTACAGATTTACTATGAAAAGTAATTTTGTCAATTTAGCTGCTGACGTCAGCATCGATTACTGAAACAAGATCACTATTAGAAACCAGTAGCTTACTGGAAAATAGGAAATTAACCTATTAAACTAAAAGACCAGTAGTAAAGAATCTAATAACCCCTTACCACTGGTCTCCCAGTTACTTGCTTTACTATGTTTTTCTTTCCTCTGGTAACTTCCTTTCCCCTTCTTATTTTTTTCAACTCGCTGTTTAAATAGTGGATCACGTAATAAAGCTTCTAGAGCATTGTCCTTTATTACACCTTTTTTATGGTGATATATAATCATCATATGCCTCTATAATATTAATTTATCTGAAAACATAACAATTGTACTCTCTGGATTTTCAATAATAAAGAAAAATTACTTATTTCTTATTTCTTATTTAAAGCACCTTGTTCTAACGTTTCAAGAATAGAACAATAAGTACTTATATGAGAGCTACCACAGCAAGCATCACTTAACATCTTAAGTGAATCACGCATTTTTCGCATTTCAAGAAGTTTTTCCTCCACTTCCATTAACCTAGCATCTACAATTTGCTTCGACTCTTCACAAGTATGATGTGCTGGATCTACACGGATAGACAATAATTCTGTAATAGCCTCCAATGTAAACCCCAATTGCTTAGCATAACGTATAAACCGAAGGCGCTGTAGATCTTGCTCTGTATAAAGTCTATATCCTCCTTCTGTACGGTTCTGATGTTCCATCATTCCTTGTTTTTCATAGAAACGCACAGTATCAGGAGTTACATTCGCTAATTTAGCCAGTTGGCCAATACGATACATCTTTATATCTCCTACAATAGATCACATTACTTAAGATATCAGCATAGCAGGATGAAAAGAAATAAGTTAGAGATTCATTATATACAAACGTAAAAAAACCGGGATAAACCCGGTTCTTTTATATGCCCCTACAGATTACTCCGCAGTCGCAACTTCTGTTTGAAGCTCAGCGGCACGGTCAACAAGCTCGATGTATGCCATCGGAGCATTGTCACCAGCACGGAAGCCACACTTAAGAATACGAGTGTAACCACCTGCGCGGCTCGCAAAACGCGGGCCCAGCTCATTAAACAGTTTTGCCACGATTTCGTTATCACGAGTACGGGCGAATGCCAGACGACGATTAGCTACGCTGTCGATCTTGGCAAGAGTAATCAGCGGCTCAACGACGCGACGCAGTTCTTTCGCTTTAGGCAGAGTCGTCTTGATGATTTCATGACGAACCAAAGAACCTGCCATGTTGCGGAACATAGCTTGGCGATGGCTGCTGTTACGGTTCAATTGACGACCACTCTTACGATGGCGCATGACCTTATCCTTCTCAGTAAAACCTTAACCTGTGATCTAGTTATTCATCAGCAATACTTGCTGGCGGCCAGTTTTCCAAGCGCATGCCCAGAGATAAGCCACGTGAAGCCAGTACGTCTTTGATCTCTGTAAGAGATTTTTTACCCAGGTTAGGTGTCTTAAGTAACTCAACCTCGGTACGCTGTACCAAATCACCGATGTAGTGGATAGCTTCTGCCTTAAGACAGTTAGCAGAGCGGACAGTCAATTCCAGATCGTCAACAGGGCGCAGCAGGATCGGATCAAACTCTGGCTTCTCTTCTTTTACTTCTGGCTGACGTACATCACGTAAATCAACAAAAGCTTCTAGCTGTTCAGCCAAAATAGTAGCTGCACGGCGAATCGCCTCTTCAGGATCGATTGTACCGTTAGTTTCCATCTCGATAACCAACTTGTCCAAATCGGTACGTTGTTCTACACGCGCTGCTTCAACATTGTAGGCAATACGCTCTACTGGGCTATAACAAGCGTCTACTAACAAACGACCAATAGGGCGCTCATCTTCTTCCGAATGAATCCGGGCAGAAGCCGGCACATAACCTCGACCACGCTGAACTTTAATGCGCATGCTTATAGAAGCAGTTTCGTCAGTCAGGTGGCAGATTACATGCTGCGGCTTGACGATTTCGACATCTCCGTCGTGGATAATGTCGGCTGCAGTCACAGGGCCAATGCCAGACTTATTCAAGGTAAGAATAACTTCATCTTTTCCCTGAACTCTTACCGCCAGCCCTTTCAGGTTGAGGAGAATCTCCAGGATATCTTCCTGTACACCTTCTTTGGTGCTGTACTCATGCAGTACACCATCAATCTCAACCTCAGTCACCGCACAACCCGGCATAGACGAAAGCAGAATACGGCGCAGTGCGTTACCTAGAGTATGGCCAAAGCCACGCTCTAATGGCTCAAGGGTCACCTTGGCGTGCGTCGAACTGACTTGCTCGATATCAACCAGGCGCGGTTTTAGAAACTCTGTCACAGAACCCTGCATTGTGTCCTCTCTTTGGTGCTAAGCTTTACTTAGAGTAAAGCTCGACGATCAGGTGTTCGTTGATGTCAGCAGACAGATCAGCACGTTCTGGAATACGTTTGAACACACCTTCCATCTTCACAGCATCAACCTCCAACCAAGTTGGTTTCTCACGCTGCTCAGCCAGCTCTAAAGCCGCCTTGATACGAGACTGCTTTTTCGATTTTTCGCGAACGCTGACTACGTCATTCGGGGATACCTGATAAGAAGCGATGTTAACAACGCGGCCATTTACCATGATAGCCTTATGGCTTACCATTTGGCGTGACTCAGCGCGAGTCGCCCCGAAACCCATACGGTAAACAACGTTGTCCAGACGACCTTCCAGCAAACTCAGCAGGTTCTCACCTGTGTTGCCTTTCAGACGAGTTGCTTCTTTATAGTAGTTACGGAATTGACGTTCCAGAACACCGTAAATACGACGAACTTTTTGTTTTTCACGTAACTGCACACCGTAGTCAGACAGACGCGGTTTACGTGCGCCATGCTGCCCAGGTGCTTGTTCTAATTTACACTTGGTGTCAATCGCGCGAACGCCAGACTTCAGGAATAGATCTGTACCCTCGCGACGGCTCAGCTTGAGCTTAGGACCCAAATATCTTGCCATTTTCTTTCTCCAATCGAACCTAAAAAGTAAACGCTATTAAACGCGACGTTTTTTAGGTGGACGACAACCGTTATGAGGGATCGGAGTCACATCAGTAATGTTAGTAATGCGGAAACCTGCCGCATTTAACGCTCGAATAGTTGACTCGCGGCCAGGACCAGGTCCCTTAACCATAACTTCCAGGTTCTTAATTCCGTATTCTTTCACTGCTTCGGCGCAACGCTCTGCTGCAACCTGAGCGGCAAACGGAGTAGATTTACGAGAACCACGGAAACCGGAACCACCGGCAGTTGCCCAACCCAGAGCGTTACCCTGACGGTCAGTAATGGTCACGATTGTGTTATTGAAAGAAGCATGGATATGAGCCACACCATCAGAGACTTGCTTTCTTACACGCTTACGTGCACGAATAGGTGCTTTTGCCATTATACAATACCCCGATTATTTCTTGATCGGCTTACGTGGACCCTTACGGGTACGTGCATTGGTCTTAGTACGCTGGCCGCGAACAGGTAGACCACGACGGTGACGTAAACCACGATAAGTACCAAGATCCATCAGACGTTTGATGCTCAGGGTTACTTCACGACGCAAATCGCCTTCTACAACGTATCTAGCAACTTCGTCACGCAGCTTATCAATTTGCTCTTCAGACAGCTCACTGATCTTAACATGTTCAGCAATACCCGCCGCAGCACAAATAGCTTGGGAGCGAGTTTTACCAATTCCGTAAATCGATGTTAAAGCGATCACGGTATGCTTCTGATCAGGAATGTTAATGCCTGCTATACGGGCCACTATGCACTCCTAAGTTATTTATTTACCGCAACACCATTCTGAAAAGCCCGTTTTCAGGATACTCAAACAGTGTTGCTGTGATATAAAAAAGATTGGCTGGCTAATTTAGCCAGCTCAAACCGACTTTGCAAGAAAAATATGCTATTTTATTAGCCTTGGCGTTGTTTATGCTTAGGCTCTGCACTACAAATCACACGAACGACACCGTTACGCTTAACGATTTTGCAGTTGCGACATAATTTCTTGACGGAAGCACGAACTTTCATTTTTACTCTCCGTAACTTCTCAAGCAAACCAATTAACGGTTATAACCTTTAAGATTTGCCTTCTTCAATGCAGACTCATACTGACTTGACATCATCAGAGTTTGCACTTGAGCCATAAAGTCCATGATGACTACAACTACGATAAGTAGCGAAGTACCACCAAAATAAAATGGCACCTTCATCGCATCACGCATGAACTCCGGGATTAAGCAGATAAAAGTAATATACATCGCACCAACTAAAGTTAGGCGCGTCATTACTTTATCAATGTACTTGGCTGTTTGCTCTCCCGGACGAATTCCTGGTACAAATGCACCGGACTTCTTCAGGTTATCTGCTGTTTCTCTCGGGTTGAAAACCAACGCGGTATAGAAAAAACAGAAGAAGATGATTGCAGACGCGTAGAGTAACACATAAAGAGGTTGCCCAGGCTGCAAGTACATTGAAACAGTAGTCAGCCAGTTCCAACCAGTTCCTCCCCCGAACCAAGAAGCTATGGTACCAGGGAACAGAATAATGCTGGAAGCAAAAATTGCAGGGATAACCCCAGCCATGTTCACTTTCAACGGTAAATGTGTGCTCTGTGCAGCATAAACTCGGCGACCTTGTTGACGTTTCGCATAGTTAACAACGATACGTCGTTGGCCACGCTCCATGAAAACAACGAAGAAAGTTACTGCAAACACTAACACTGCAACCAACAGCAACAGGAGGAAGTGCAGATCGCCTTGCCGAGCTTGCTCGATGGTATGGCCAATGGCCGGCGGCAAACCCGCAACAATACCAGCAAAGATTATGATAGAGATACCGTTTCCAATACCACGCTCAGTAATCTGCTCACCCAACCACATTAGGAACATAGTCCCAGTAACCAGGCTCACAACAGCCGTGAAGTAGAAAGCAAATCCTGGATTGATCACCAGTCCTTGCATTCCTGGCATATTTGGCAAACCAGTAGCAATACCGATTGACTGGAATATAGCCAGCACTAAAGTACCATAGCGAGTATACTGGCTAATCTTACGACGACCAGCTTCCCCTTCCTTCTTAATCTCCGCCAACGTTGGATGAACCACCGTCAACAACTGAATAATAATAGACGCAGAAATATACGGCATTATCCCCAGTGCAAAGATAGAAGCACGACTTAAAGCACCACCAGAGAACATGTTAAACATTTCAATGATGGTGCCCCTTTGCTGTTCGAGCAATTTGGCAAGCACAGTGGCATCAATACCAGGGATAGGAATAAAAGAACCAATGCGGAAAACAATTAACGCGCCAATAACAAACAACAGCCTACGTTTCAGCTCGCCTAGTCCACCTTTAGCACTTTGAAAATCTAATCCTGGTTGTTTAGCCATCTGTTACTTATTCCTCAATTTTACCGCCAGCAGCTTCAATTGCAGCACGAGCGCCTTTAGTAACACGAAGGCCACGCACAGTTACTACACGATTGATTTCACCAGAAAGAATAACTTTCGCGAATTCAATTTGAGTGCCAACAATATTAGCGGCTTTCAATGCGTTCAGATCAATAATATCGCCTTCAACGGCAGCAAAATCAGATAAACGAACTTCTGCTGTAACCATCGCCTTACGTGAAGTAAAACCAAATTTTGGCAAACGACGGTACAAAGGCATCTGACCACCTTCAAAACCACGGCGTACGCCACCACCAGAACGAGACTTCTGGCCTTTGTGACCACGGCCACCGGTTTTACCCAAGCCAGAACCAATACCACGACCTACACGTTTAGGCGCATGCTTGGAACCTTCAGCCGGAGACAGAGTATTTAAGCGCATCTGTTACTCCTCAACTTTAACCATATAGGAAACCAAGTTGATCATACCACGTATAGCAGGAGTATCTTCACGCTCTACTGTATGACCGATACGGCGCAGACCTAAACCAACCAAAGTTGCCTTATGCTTAGGCAGACGGCCGATTGAACTGCGAATCTGTGTTATTTTAATAGTCTTAGCCATGGTCATTACCCCAGAATTTCTTCGACGGATTTACCACGCTTAGCGGCGACCATTTCTGGAGACTTCATGCTGTCTAAAGCATCCAGAGTTGCACGAACCACATTAATAGGGTTAGTGGAACCATAGGTTTTAGCCAGTACGTTATGAACACCAGCCACTTCCAAAACAGCACGCATAGCACCGCCTGCGATGATACCAGTACCTTCGTGAGCAGGCTGCATGAACACACGGGAACCAGTGTGTGCACCTTTTACTGGGTGATACAAAGTGCCGCTGTTCAGTGCGACGGTTTTCATATTGCGACGGGCTTTTTCCATCGCTTTCTGGATTGCTGCCGGAACTTCGCGTGCTTTGCCGTAGCCAAAACCAACGCGACCATTACCATCACCTACAACAGTTAGTGCGGTAAAGCTGAAAATCCGGCCACCTTTTACGGTTTTAGATACGCGATTTACCGCAATCAGCTTTTCCTGCAGTTCGCCAGCTTGTTTTTCGATGTGAGCCATCTTACACCTCTACCTTAGAACTGAAGGCCAGCTTCACGGGCAGCATCTGCCAGTGCCTGGACTCGACCATGATATTGGAAACCAGAGCGGTCAAAGGATACATCTTTAATACCTTTTTCCAACGCACGTTCAGCAATTGCTTTGCCAACTGCTGCTGCTGCTTCTTTATTTCCAGTGTATTTCAGTTGCTCATTGATAGCTTTTTCTGTAGTAGAAGCTGCCACCAAAGTTTCAGAACCGTTTGGTGCGATAACCTGCGCATAAATATGGCGAGGGGTACGATGTACCACCAGGCGAGTTGCACCCAGTTCCTGGAGCTTGCGGCGTGCGCGGGTCGCACGACGGATACGAGCTGCTTTCTTATCCATAGTGTTACCTTACTTCTTCTTAGCCTCTTTGATACGCACGACTTCGTCGGCGTAACGAACACCCTTACCTTTATAAGGCTCAGGACGACGATAGGCACGCAGTTCTGCCGCAACCTGACCGATTACCTGTTTATCAGCACCCTTTAGTACGATTTCAGTTTGTGACGGACATTCTGCAGTAATGCCTGCTGGCAGTTCGTGGTCAACTGGATGTGAGAAGCCCAGAGACATGTTGACAACATTGCCTTTGACTACTGCACGATAACCAACACCTACCAGTTGAAGCTTCTTAGTGAAGCCTTCGGTAACACCGATAACCATAGCATTCAGCAAAGAACGAGTTGTACCCGCCTGTGCCCAACCACCAACATAACCATCGCGTGGAGCGAAGGTGAGTTGATTATCTGCATGCTTAACTTCAACTGCGCTGTGGATTGTACGACTTAGCTCGCCGTTTTTACCCTTAATCGAAATAACCTGACCGTCGAGTTTTACCTCTACGCCGGCAGGAATAACGACGGGTGCTTTTGCAACACGAGACATTCTTTCCTCCCGAATTAAGCTACGTAGCAGAGAATCTCGCCACCAAGACCAGCTTGGCGAGCTGCACGATCAGTCATTACACCTTTAGAGGTAGAAACAACAGCGATACCCAAGCCAGCCATAACTTGTGGCAGCTCATCTTTTTTCTTATAGATGCGCAGACTTGGGCGGCTTACACGCTGAATACTTTCTACAACAGCCTTACCTTGGAAGTATTTCAGTACTAATTCCAGTTCTGGCTTGGTGTCGCCTTCAATTTTATAATCTTCAATATAACCTTCTTCCTTCAGCACTTTGGCAATTGCCACTTTCAGCTTGGAGGAAGGCATGGTGACCGCAACTTTATTCGCGGCCTGACCGTTACGGATACGGGTCAGCATATCCGCGATGGGATCTTGCATGCTCATCTGTCTTTACTCCCGTGATTCAATTGGTGACAATTACCAGCTAGCCTTTTTAAGGCCCGGAATTTCACCGCGCATGGCGGCTTCACGGACTTTAATTCGGCTCAACCCAAACTTCCGCAAAAACGCATGCGGACGACCAGTTTGGCGGCAGCGGTTACGCTGACGAGAAGGGCTGGAATCACGTGGCAGTGTTTGCAGCTTGAGAACAGCATTCCAACGCTCTTCATCAGATGCATTCACATCAGAAATGATAGCTCTCAATTCCACACGTTTAGTGAAGAATTTTTCAGCTAATTTCGCACGTTTTACATCACGTGCTTTCATTGATTGCTTAGCCATGAATACCCTGCCTTACTTGCGGAACGGGAAGTTAAAAGCAGCCAAAAGTGCGCGGCCTTCATCATCAGATTTCGCAGTTGTGGTGATAGTAATATCCAGACCACGAACACGATCCACTTTATCGTAATCGATTTCAGGGAAGATGATTTGCTCACGTACACCCATGCTGTAATTGCCACGACCATCAAATGACTTCGCAGACAAACCACGGAAGTCACGAATACGAGGTACAGCAATAGAAATCAGGCGCTCAAGAAACTCCCACATACGTTCACCACGCAGGGTCACTTTACAGCCGATTGGATAGCCCTGACGGATTTTGAAGCCTGCAACTGATTTGCGTGCTTTGGTGATTAATGGTTTTTGACCAGAAATTGCTGCCAGATCCGCTGCTGCATTATCCAGCAGTTTCTTATCAGCGATCGCTTCACCAACACCCATGTTCAGGGTGATCTTCTCGACCCGAGGGACTTGCATGACAGAATTGTAGCCAAACTGAGTCATCAGTTTTTGGACTACCTCGTCTTTGTAGTAATCATGCAGTTTCGCCATCGTATTACTCCAAATTACTTGATAGTTTCGCTGTTAGATTTAAAGAAACGAACTTTTTTTCCGTCTTCAAATCTAAAACCTACACGGTCAGCCTTACCGGTTGCCGCATTGAAGATCGCAACGTTTGAAACCTGGATTGCAGCTTCTTTTTCAACGATGCCACCTGGTTGGTTCAGAGCCGGAACTGGCTTCTGATGTTTTTTAACCAAGTTGATACCTTCAACAATGACTTTCCCAGTAGAAAGAACCTGTTTTACTTTACCGCGCTTACCTTTATCTTTTCCAGTCAACACGATAACTTCGTCATCACGACGGATTTTCGCTGCCATTGTTCGCTCCTTAGAGTACTTCTGGTGCCAGGGAGATAATTTTCATGAACTTTTCATTACGAAGTTCACGAGTTACCGGCCCAAAAATACGCGTACCGATAACTTGCTCACTTGTGTTGTTTAACAACACGCAAGCATTGCCATCGAAGCGAATGACAGAACCGTCAGGGCGACGAACACCCTTCTTGGTGCGCACCACTACCGCTTTCAGGACATCACCTTTTTTCACTTTACCACGAGGAATTGCTTCCTTGATGGTGACTTTTATGATGTCGCCGACGTGTGCATAGCGACGGTGCGAGCCACCCAGAACCTTGATACACATTACGCGACGTGCACCGGAGTTGTCGGCCACGTTCAGCATAGTCTGTTCTTGGATCATTTTAGTGCTCCGCTAAATGTCAACTACTACTGAGCCCACTTCACTACTATAATTTAGTATGAAGAGGCCGTTCAGATACCCCATATCACGAGGGCGCGGCATTATAACACCACATCTCAGATATAGATAGAAAAAATAAACGGCTCATCGCCTGAGCCGTTTACTCTATTCGAGCCAGCTTACAGAATCGCTTTCTCTACAACGCGAACTAAAGTCCAAGATTTAGTTTTGGACAGTGGACGAGTTTCGCGGATTTCCACCACATCACCAATGCCACATTCATTGTTCTCGTCATGTACATGCAGTTTAGTCGTACGTTTGATGAATTTACCATACAGAGGGTGTTTCACCTTACGCTCAATAGCAACAACAATAGATTTCTCCATTTTGTCACTTACAACACGACCTTGCAGAGTACGGATTTTATCGGTCATTACGCACCCGCCTTCTCAGTCAATAAAGTCTTAACGCGTGCGATATTACGACGCACTTGTTTCAACAGATGAGACTGTTGTAGCTGGCCACTTGCAGCCTGCATGCGCAGGTTAAATTGTTCACGCAGCAAATTCAGCAGCTCAGTGTTCAGCTCTTCAACGCTTTTTTCGCGCAGCTCTTGTGCTTTCATTACATCACCGTCTTAGTTACAAAGGTGGTCTTGATAGGCAGTTTCGCTGCTGCCAGCTTGAATGCTTCACGAGCCAGCTCTTCAGGCACACCGTCCATTTCATAAAGGACTTTACCAGGCTGGATCAAGGCAACCCAATATTCTACGTTACCTTTACCTTTACCCATACGCACTTCGAGTGGCTTTTCAGTGATAGGCTTGTCTGGAAATACACGTATCCAGATTTTACCTTGACGTTTAATTGCACGAGTCATAGCACGACGTGCCGCTTCAATCTGACGTGCCGTCAGACGGCCACGGCCCACAGCTTTCAGACCGAAAGTGCCGAAGCTAACATCCGCACCTGCTGCCAGGCCACGGTTACGGCCTTTGTGCATTTTACGGAATTTCGTACGCTTTGGTTGTAACATCAGCGACTCTCCTTACTTGCGGCCTTTACGCTGCTGCTTTTTCGGTTGTGCAGCCGGTTTTTCCGCCTGTTCAACAGCAGCCATACCACCCAAGATCTCACCTTTGAAGATCCATACCTTAACGCCGAGTACACCATAAGTGGTGTGCGCTTCTGAAGTGTTATAGTCGATATCTGCACGCAGTGTGTGCAACGGTACACGACCTTCACGATACCATTCAGTACGCGCGATTTCAGCACCGCCTAAACGGCCACTGACTTCCACTTTAATGCCTTTAGCGCCCAAACGCATCGCATTCTGGACTGCGCGCTTCATAGCGCGACGGAACATAACACGACGTTCTAGCTGTGAAGTAATACTGTCAGCAACCAGTTTCGCGTCCAGTTCAGGCTTACGCACTTCAGAGATATTAATTTGCGCAGGAACACCAGCGATTTCCGCTACAGTTTTACGCAGTTTTTCTACGTCTTCACCTTTCTTACCGATTACAATACCTGGGCGAGCAGTGTGAATAGTTACACGAATACTTTTAGCAGGACGTTCAATAACAATGCGTGAAATAGACGCTTTTGCCAGTTCTTTATTCAAGTACTGGCGGACTTTAAAATCGCTGTCTAGGTTGTCAGCGAATTCTTTAGTATTCGCATACCAGGTAGAGTTCCAAGGTTTGACAATACCCAGGCGAATACCATTAGGATGTACTTTCTGACCCATTGCTAGTCTCCAGAGTCTCAGCGATCGGACACAACCACAGTAATGTGGCTGCTGCGCTTCAGGATGCGATCTGCACGACCTTTTGCACGAGGCATAATACGCTTCATGGTCGGGCCTTCGTCTACGAAAATCTTCGTGACCTTCAGATCATCAATGTCAGCACCATCGTTGTGTTCTGCATTAGCAATAGCAGACTCAAGTACTTTCTTCACTAAACCAGCAGCTTTCTTATTGGTATAGGTCAGAGTTTCCAGAGCTTGCGACACTTTCTTACCGCGAATCAGGTCAGCTACAAGGCGAACCTTCTGAGCAGAAGAACGAGCGTGGCGATGTTTAGCGATAGTTTCCATCTCTTCCTCCTACCTTAGCGCTTTTTAGCCTTTTTATCGGCCGCATGGCCGCGATAAGTACGGGTCGGCGCGAATTCACCTAGTTTATGACCAACCATTTCGTCGGAAACAAAAACTGGTACATGCTGACGACCATTATGGACAGCGATGGTCAAACCGATCATGTTAGGAAAGATCGTTGAACGACGGGACCAAGTCTTAATAGGCTTTTTGTCTCCGCTTTCCACCGCTTTCTCTACCTTCTTCAGCAAGTGCAGGTCGATAAATGGACCTTTCTTGAGAGAACGTGGCATGGTTTATCCTCTAATTATTTTTTAGTACGGCGACGTACGATGAACTGATCAGTACGTTTATTACTACGGGTCTTCTTACCTTTAGTTTGAACACCCCAAGGAGTTACAGGATGTTTACCAAAGTTACGACCTTCACCACCACCATGTGGGTGATCTACCGGGTTCATCGCCGTACCACGAACGGTAGGACGAATGCCGCGCCAGCGACTTGCACCAGCTTTACCCAGAACACGTAGCATATGTTCTGCATTACCAACTTCACCTAAAGTGGCGCGGCAATCAGACAGAACTTTACGCATTTCACCAGAACGCAGACGCAAAGTTACATAAGAACCATCACGGGCAACGATCTGAACGTATGCACCAGCGGAACGAGCCAACTGACCACCTTTACCCGGCTTCATTTCTACGTTATGTACGGTAGAACCAACAGGGATATTGCGCATTGGCAATGCGTTACCAGTTTTGATAGCTGCGTCAGCACCAGATTGGATCTGATCACCAGCTTTCAGACCCTTAGGCGCAAGGATATAACGACGTTCACCATCTTTATACAGAACCAGGGCGATATTCGCTGAACGGTTTGGATCATATTCCAAACGCTCAACTACAGCAGGGATACCATCTTTATTACGTTTAAAGTCAATCAAACGATAGTGCTGCTTGTGGCCACCACCAATGTGACGAGTGGTAATACGGCCATTGTTGTTACGACCACCGGTTTTGCTGCTTTTTTCCAGCAATGGAGCATAAGGTTTACCCTTATGCAGCTCAGGGTTAACCACTTTAACAACGTGGCGACGGCCCGGAGACGTAGGTTTACATTTAACAATTGCCATTGTTCTTTACTCCTCCGACTTACTCTGCACCACCGATGAAGTCCATATTCTGGCCTTCCTTCAGTGTGACATAAGCTTTTTTCCAGTCGCTACGACGACCAATACGCTGACCGTGACGTTTAGTTTTGCCTTTAACCAGCAAAGTGTTAACACCTTCAACTTCGACTTCAAACAGTCTCTGCACAGCAGCTTTGATTTCTGCTTTAGTCGCGTCTTTCGCAACTTTGAGAACGATGGTGTTGCTCTTTTCCATCGCTGTAGAAGCTTTTTCAGATACGTGCGGCGCGCGCAGTACTTTCAGCAGACGTTCTTCACGGATCATGCCAGCATCTCCTCAACTTGCTTCACAGCATCAGCAGTCATAACCACTTTATCGAAGGCGATCAAGCTAACTGGATCAATACCAGCTACATCACGAACATCAACCTTATACAGGTTGCGAGCTGCTAAGAACAAATTCTCATCAACTTCATGAGTGATAATCAGCACATCTTCCAGAGCCATCTCTTTCAGTTTCTGAACCAGAAGCTTGGTTTTAGGAGCTTCTACAGAAAACTTCTCGACAACGATCAAACGATCTTGACGTACCAGTTCAGACAGGATGCTTTTTAAAGCACCACGGTACATTTTCTTATTAACTTTTTGACTGTGGTCCTGTGGCTTAGCTGCAAAAGTTACACCACCAGAGCGCCAAATTGGGCTCTTAATAGAACCAGAACGTGCACGGCCAGTGCCTTTCTGACGCCATGGCTTCTTACCTGAACCAGAAACTTCAGCACGGGTTTTCTGAGCACGAGTACCTTGACGTGCACCAGCTGCGTAAGCAACAACTACTTGATGCACAAGCGCTTCATTGAAATCACGCCCGAAGGTAGTTTCGGAAACAGTCAGCGCGCCTTGCGCGTCTTTCATTACCAATTCCATTCCTATCTCCTCGACGTTACGCCTTGACAGCCGGTTTTACGATCAGGTTGCCGCCAGTCGCACCTGGAACAGCACCTTTGACCAGCAGCAGGTTGCGCTCAGCGTCAACACGTACTACATCCAAGCTTTGAACAGTTACACGTTCATTACCCAGTTGGCCTGCCATTTTCTTGCCTTTAAATACCTTGCCCGGAGTTTGGTTCTGACCAATAGAACCCGGAACACGATGAGACAAAGAGTTACCGTGGCTAGCATCTTGGGTACGGAAGTTCCAGCGCTTAACAGTACCAGCAAAACCTTTACCTTTAGATGTACCAGTAACGTCGACTTTCTTAACGTCAGCGAAAATTTCAACGCTAATACTTTGACCTACAGCATATTCTTCGCCTTCAGACAGACGGAATTCACGCAGGATACGGCCAGCTTCAACGCCAGCTTTAGCGAAATGACCTGCTTCAGGTTTGTTTATACGGTTAGCTTTTTTGCTACCAGTAGTAACCTGAATTGCACGATAACCATCACTATCCAGATCTTTAATCTGAGTCACTCGGTTATCTTCAATTTCGATAACAGTTACAGGGATAGAAACGCCATCTTCAGTGAAGATACGAGTCATACCCACTTTTTTACCGACTAAACCAATCATTGTTTCAACCTCTCAATCGTTCAATGACCTGATTAACCCAGGCTGATCTGCACGTCTACACCGGCAGCCAGATCCAGACGCATCAGAGCATCAACGGTTTTCTCGGTTGGCTCAACGATGTCAACCAGACGCTTATGAGTACGAATTTCGTACTGATCACGCGCATCTTTATTAACATGCGGAGAAATCAGAACGGTAAAACGCTCTTTACGAGTCGGCAGCGGGATCGGACCACGAACCTGCGCACCAGTACGCTTAGCGGTCTCGACAATTTCCGCAGTTGATTGATCGATCAAACGATGATCAAATGCTTTCAGGCGAATACGGATTCTTTGGTTCTGCATGAGACCAGAGCTCCAACTATTTTATAAACGTAAATAATTACTCCTCGTACCCATTTCGATTGACGGGAGAGTGTAATCGTTCAATATATAACCCCCCTATCGGGGGTATTTTAAATGGCAGAAAAACAATACTGCACATTTACTGGTTATCAAACCAGACTTACACGTAAGTAAGACCGCATATTATACGCAAATCAATTAACAAAGCAAGATACAGATGAAGATTTGTCCAGAATAGAATCAAAGGAGCGTAAACAAGATGCCCTAACCTAACAGATAGGGCATTTTTTCGTACCTATTCTCCTTCAAGGATCTGTGCTTGAGTATAATTTTGAATCCCCATACGTTCAATTAATTCAAATTGAGTTTCCAACCAATCAATGTGTTCTTCTTCTTCATCTAGGACATCGATCATCAAATCACGGCTAACATAGTCATGAATCGAATCAGCATAAGTAATTGCTTCTTTCAAATCTCTAGCTCCCTGCAATTCGAGCTGTAAGTCAGATTTGAGCATTTCTTCGATATCTTCTCCGATGTTAAGTTTTCCTAGATCCTGCAAATTAGGAATTCCTTCAAGAAAAAGGATACGTTCGATGTACCTATCAGCATGCTTCATTTCATCGATAGATTCATGATATTCCTTATCATTCAGGCGGGTAAGGCCCCAGTTTTTGAACATCCGGGCATGTAGAAAATATTGATTAATTGCAACAAGCTCATTTCCAAGAAGTTTATTCAAATGAGCAATCATTTTTTTATCACCTTTCATAGTTTACTCCTCCGCTTCCAGTACTTAAAGTGTAGTACCTATTCCGCAGAGTAGTAGTAAACTTATCTCTTTTTTATCAAGCAACGTTATCTATCTTAGGCAGCTGTGCAATTTCCTCATTAATTAGCTCTCGGGCTTGGCGTATGCATTTGCCACAATCACGGCCTACAGGCACAATACGTTTTAGTTCTTTAATAGAGTGAATATGATGTTGACGCACCGCGTTACGTATTGTTTTGTCACTCACCGCATTACATAGGCAGACATACATAAATAACACTCTCTGGTACACATTATAGCGCATATTAAATAATAATGAGTCTCATTTCAATAATCATTCGCATTTTAATTTACTGATTCAGGTTCTTCCGAATATCCTTTAGCTTCGTTAAATGGAAGTAGTTCTCTCATTTATGTAATATTTTGATTATTAATACTTTTATCCCTATCGGGAGCTTTCTTAAACTTATTCCATCCTAAAACTATCTCCTACATCAGCAACCCTCTTCGTTGGTATCCCCTCCTTTCGTTAGGGCATACCAACAGATGCAGAACAAACATGAGTCAAATATTACTACCTGTATATAAAAGAAAAGATGACTCATCTAAGTTTGAAGACAAATGCTTATTCGGGAAAATCACGAGGTGGGGGGTTGGTTACCGCTAACGTATTCTACAGATGAATGATGAATATATACTCTAAGAATACCCTAGCAGAACAGCCAGATAACGATAACACCGGTAGGAACAAGCAGCCGAAATCAAAAACTTAAGACACTAAGAGATAACCGAATGGGATGGTTCATACAGGGAATTTAAGGAAAGGTGATATCCATTAAAACACTAACTAACAGACACCTAGCGTAGCACAACCAAGTGTCTGTCCTAAAACAAGTCAGAATACAAACCTGTCCTAAAGTTAGGTACTTAATTCTTAGCTATTAAGCAATAATTTTAGCAACAACACCAGCACCTACAGTACGGCCGCCTTCACGGATAGCGAAGCGCAGACCCTGGTCCATTGCGATTGGCGCAATCAGAGTCACTTTCATCTGAATGTTATCGCCTGGCATCACCATTTCCACGCCTTCTGGCAGCTCGATTGTCCCGGTTACATCAGTTGTACGGAAGTAGAACTGTGGACGGTAGCCTTTGAAGAATGGCGTATGACGGCCGCCTTCGTCTTTGCTCAGAATATAAACTTCTGATTCGAAAGTGGTGTGCGGCTTGATTGAACCCGGTTTTGCCAGTACCTGACCACGTTCGATTTCGTCACGTTTGGTACCACGCAGCAGAACGCCCACGTTCTCACCCGCACGGCCTTCGTCCAGCAGTTTGCGGAACATTTCTACACCAGTACACGTGGTTTTCGTTGTGTCTTTGATACCAACGATTTCAACTTCTTCACCCACTTTAACAATACCGCGCTCTACACGACCGGTTACCACGGTACCACGGCCTGAAATCGAGAATACGTCTTCGATTGGCAGCAGGAATGGCTGGTCGATTGCACGCTCTGGTTCTGGGATGTAGCTGTCTAGGGCATCGGCCAGTTCAATGATCTTCGCTTCCCACTCTGCATCGCCTTCCAGCGCTTTCAGCGCGGAACCACGGATAACCGGGGTATCGTCGCCTGGGAAATCGTACTGAGACAGCAGCTCACGCACTTCCATCTCAACCAGTTCCAGCAGCTCTTCGTCATCTACCATGTCACATTTGTTCAGGAATACGATGATATAAGGAACGCCTACCTGACGACCTAACAGGATGTGCTCACGAGTCTGCGGCATTGGGCCGTCAGTCGCAGCAACCACCAGGATTGCGCCGTCCATCTGAGCCGCGCCGGTGATCATGTTTTTCACATAGTCGGCGTGGCCTGGGCAGTCAACGTGCGCATAGTGACGGCTTGGGGTGTCGTATTCTACGTGAGAAGTAGAGATGGTGATACCACGCGCTTTTTCTTCTGGCGCGTTATCGATTTGGTCGAATGCACGAGCGTTACCACCGTAGGTTTTAGCCAGTACAGTAGTGATAGCAGCAGTCAGGGTAGTTTTACCGTGGTCAACGTGGCCGATAGTACCAACGTTAACGTGCGGTTTTGTACGTTCAAACTTTTCTTTAGACATTAGATTGTCCCTCTAAGACACGGAATCGGTGGTTCCACCACATCAACCAAGCAGTTGCTCGTTGAATATCGTTTACAGGAATAAAATCGGGAGACAAGGACATTAAGGAAGTGGTGCTGATAGGCAGATTCGAACTGCCGACCTCACCCTTACCAAGGGTGTGCTCTACCAACTGAGCTATATCAGCACATCTTGGAGCGGGCAGCGGGAATCGAACCCGCATCATCAGCTTGGAAGGCTGAGGTAATAGCCATTATACGATGCCCGCATTGAACTCGGCTACCTGAATTTAATCAGCTGTACGTTGATCTCAATATACTTTGCTTCTAACGAAAACCAAAAGAATATCAAGACTAAATCTGATTTTTGGTGGTGGGGGAAGGATTCGAACCTTCGAAGTCTGTGACGGCAGATTTACAGTCTGCTCCCTTTGGCCGCTCGGGAACCCCACCTTATTCCAAATTTTTAATGGTGCCGGCACCAAGAATCGAACTCGGGACCTACTGATTACAAGTCAGTTGCTCTACCAACTGAGCTATGCCGGCATCAAGTGCTGCGCATTCTAGGCAGTGTGAACGCACTATGCAACAAAAAAATCGCTTTCCTTGACCATTCGGTCACAAAACGCTCATTTTTATTCAATAAGCTGTTTTTTTCAAAATATTTAGCTCAAATAATAAACCAAAACTACCTGTAATTATTAAGGAACTGATTTCTGTACCCAATAAAACATGATTAGTCACTTCATTTTGTGTCATTCAAATGTCCATCATGATAAACAAACAGCTAAAGCTAACATTAAGTAAAGCAACTCAATTTTTTACGATTCTGCATTTCTTACAAAAAAAACTGCTAAAAATATAAAAAAACCTACGCCTGCCGCTCATCAGTCGATATCATGCGATTTATTTTTTGTCGGGTACAGGTTGTTTATTGCAACTTGTCCAACCTGCACAAACAGGCAGATTTTGGTTTATGAATAAAAAAGAACCTTTTTTGGCTACTCCATATTTGCAATTCAATCGTGAACAATGGGCAACCTTACGTGATTCAGTTCCACTGACATTAACAAAAGAAGAATTAATTGATCTAAAAGGAATCAATGAAGAAATTTCTTTAGAAGAAGTTGTTGAGATTTATCTTCCTTTATCTCGCTTGCTCAATTTTTATATTAGTTCCAATTTACGTCGTCAAGCAGTGCTCGAACAATTTCTAGGTACCGATGGACAAAAAGTCCCTTATGTCATAGGAATTGCTGGCAGTGTTGCCGTTGGTAAAAGTACCACTGCACGTCTATTGCAAGCCCTTCTGAGTCGTTGGCCTGAACACCGAAGTGTAGAATTAATTACTACAGATGGTTTTCTACATTCTAACAGTGTACTGAATGAACGTGGGCTGATGAAAAAGAAAGGATTTCCTCAATCATATGATATGCATAGCTTAGTGAAATTTGTAGCTGATATTAAATCGGGGTCTAAACAAGTATCCGCACCAGTTTACTCTCATCTTACCTATGATATCGTACCAAACGAGCAAAAACTTATTAAACAACCAGACATTTTGATTCTAGAGGGTTTGAATGTATTACAAAGCGGTATGGATTATCCTCATGATCCACACCATGTATTTGTCTCTGATTTTGTCGACTTTTCTATCTACGTCGATGCACCAGAAAAATTACTCAAGAGTTGGTATATCAGTCGTTTTTTAAAATTCCGCCAAGGTGCTTTTTCCGATCCAGACTCTTATTTCCACAGCTATTCCAAGCTATCAGAAGAAGAAGCCATAAATACTGCATCTGATATCTGGCAAGAGATCAATGGACTAAATTTGCGACAAAATATTTTACCAACTCGAGAACGCGCAAGCCTAATCATGACAAAAGGTACTAACCACACTATTGAAAGCGTAAGGCTACGTAAGTAAAAATAGTTTCCAAACCCGGAAGACATTTCTCTTCCGGTCATTTCTAACAGCCTCTTAAAGAAATTTCCCCGCCGATATATGGGGTTATAACACCATTCTGATCAAGTAACAAAGCGCCTTGCTGATTAATACCCCTAGCTATACCATACACTTCCTGCCTACCAATAATTAATTTTACCGATCTATCCATAAAATTATCTAACTCAAACCACCTAGAAACAAATGAAGACAAACCTTCATTTTCAAACTGAATTAGAGCTTTCCTTAGATCAAGTATTATTTCTACAGCCAATTTATTACGATCAATTTCAATTCCTGATTGCAACAAATTAATCCATTGCTGATTAATAGATTCTTCGTCCTTATGATCCATCGAAATATTTATACCCGCACCTATCACAACCTGAGCAGCATCACCAGTCTTTCCTATTAGTTCAACTAAGATTCCTGCTAATTTCTTATCATCAAGATACAAATCATTTGGCCATTTTACCCTAATTCTATCAGCGCCAAGTCGATGTAATACTTCAGCAATAACAATGCCAACAACCAGACTCAATCCGATTGCAGCAGCAGGTCCTTGTTCAAGGCGCCAGTACATAGATAAATAAAGATTTTTACCAAAGGGCGAAACCCATTTCCTTCCACGCCTTCCTCTGCCAGCATACTGGTACTCTGCAACACAAGCATCCCCTGATTTCAAATCAGATAAACGTTCAAGCAAGTACTGATTAGTCGAGTCAATAACTGGCAAAACAGTTATACGATCCTGAGGCAAGTATTGAAAAATAGTAGATTCATCAAGTAACTGCATAGGTGCCATAAGGCTATAACCCTTGCCTGGTGTTGTTTCTAGTTCAATTCCCCATTCACGGATTGTCTGTATATGTTTATTAATTCCAGCTCTACTCATCCCTAAATCTTTTCCCAACTGTTGGCCGGAATGAACGTCACCGTCAGACAAAATCTTAATCAACTGTAATGGCACGGTTATATCTTTCATGAAATACATTCCACAGCATCAATTTCGCCTTTAGTACCAATAAAACGAACCTCCGGTTCAAGTAATACACCAAACTTACTTATCACTTGCTGGCGAATGTAGGCAGCCAATGAAACTATATCCTCGCCTGTAGCATTTTCCTGATTTATCAATACCAAAGCTTGTCTAAGATGCACAGATGC